>NYTP01000052.1 GCA_002683575.1 Bermanella sp. | reverse complement strand
GGTTGGCGCACCACCAATTTTGCAATGGTTTTGCCTTCGATATGCGGCGCGATGCCAGAGCGGGTGGTTTCAACTTCAGGAAGTTCAGGCATGTTAATGCAGTACGCTAGATTGAAAACGGGAAAGGCAGTCTAGCATAATGTTGAGATATGGAATCAGCACAATTTCAATTGTACGAACCCGCACCTGCGGGTGAATAGGCTTGTCGCTCGCAGGTGCGAGCTCGACCATTTTGCAGGGCTATTAAGAGAGTGGATCGAATTTTTTGCTTTCTCGCAGGCACAAAAAAAGCCCGCTTAAAAAGTGGGCTTTTTCTATACAAGACTCAAAAATCAATTACTTGATTTTAGCTTATTTGTATAAAGCATGCTGGCGGGATAGCTGGGGAGTGATCGAATTTCTTCATTTCTAATAGATACAAAAAAGCCCACTAAAAAGTGGGCTTTTCTTATACAAGACTCAAAAACCAATTACTTGATTTTAGCTTCTTTATATAAAGCATGCTGGCGAGATAGCTGAGGAGTGGTCGAATTTCTTCATTTCTAATAGGCACAAAAAAGCCCACTAAAAAGTGGGCTTTTCTTATACAAGACTCAAAAACCAATTACTTGATTTTAGCTTCTTTGTACATAACGTGCTGACGGATAGTAGGATCGAATTTCTTCATTTCCAACTTGTCAGGCATGATGCGTTTGTTCTTAGTAGTGGTGTAGAAGTGACCAGTACCAGCAGAAGAAACCATACGGATTTTTTCACGAATTGCAGCCATGGTAAGACCCCTTAAACTTTTTCGCCGCGAGCACGTAGTTCAGCTAGAACTGTGTCGATGCCTTTTTTGTCGATGATACGCATTGCTTTAGTAGTAATACGTAGTTTTACAAAACGGTTCTCGCTTTCAACCCAAAAACGGTGTGTTTGAAGGTTTGGAAGAAAACGACGCTTAGTTCTGTTGTTAGCGTGCGATACATTGTTACCTGTTACAGGGCGTTTACCCGTAACCTGACAAACTTTAGCCATTGTTATGCCCCGATTTATCGAAATATGCGACTAATTAAAAAATTCGTTCGGGGCCAGTGTTGACGCGCCTTTCAAGCCTTTCGACTTAACTAGCGGCTACCCCGTCTAAAAAGAGCTGCGTTTTATACCAAAAAACCTAACCGATAGCAAGGGAATTGAGTAAAAATTGAACTTGAGCACCCTGGACTTGTGTTAAATCCGGTGCATGCCATGAATGGCTCTATACTCAATAGATGGCGCAGCGGGCGCCATTATAACAGGCTGATTCTATGGCGCTATTTGTCTTTGAATTTTTTGTTTAAATAATCAGCAATATTGTTTGGCCAGACGGATTGAGGGTATGTCAGATCTAACCAAGGGCGCAAAAGGATTCGACCAAAACCTGGCCAGTACGGTGGTGAAGCGCTTTTTGGCTTATAACCAGCACCGCTTAACTCGGACTCAGTCTGCCCTTAGTGAGCGCCAGCGTGTGCTGTTGGATATCATTGGTCTGCTGTTTCATGTGAACCATGAGAAGTTACCGGGCTTTGTGGGTTATGAGTGTCCCTGTGGTGTCTCCCGTTATAGCCCCAGTAAGGAAACCATTCGTTCAGCTGCGGGCCTTGCAATGGGCTTTCAATACTCTCAGCGACGCACGGGCCAAACCAAGGTCAAAAGCATGTTCATCATGGGCAGTTGCGGCTCATTGGGACACAGCGGTGGCAGTGACCTGGACATCTGGTTATGTCATGAGCCAAATATGGCTTTAGAAGAGTTGGCTCTGCTACAAGAGAAAGCCACAGCCATTGAGCAATGGGCTGAAAATATCGGCCTTGAAGTGCACTTTTTTCTGATGGATGCCCAGCGTTTTGTCAAAGGGGAGCGCAATGACTTAGACGGTGAAGATTGCGGCAGTGCTCAGCACCATCTTTTGCTCGATGAGTTCTATCGCACCAGTATTTTGTTATGTGGCTGCTACCCTTTGTGGTGGCTGGTGCCGGTTGAACACGAAAATAACTACGATGACTTTGTCTATCGCTTAGAAAAACAAGGGTTTGTAAAACCAGAAGATGTGATTGATTTTGGTGGCATTGGCTCCATTCCCGCGGGTGAGTTTGTCGGGGCGGGCATGTGGCAGTTGTATAAAGCCATTGGCAGCCCTTATAAATCCATTTTGAAACTGTTTCTCACCGAAGCCTATGCCAGCTCTTATCCGGATGTGCGCCCACTTAGTTTGGATTTAAAAGCACGTATCTTTAGGGAAAACACAGAGCTTGAGAAGCTGGACCCCTACTTGTTGTTGTACGACCGTCTTGAGGCTTATTTGCTCACCCGTGATGAGGTTGCAAGGCTGGATCTGGTGCGCAGGTGTATTTACTTCAAAGCCAATATCCCCATGAGCCAATCTTCTCGAAGAAAGCACTGGAAGCGAGACTTTTTGAAACCGGTTATCAGCGAATGGGGCTGGACGGATGGCTTGCTTATGCATTTGGATAACCGCCCTCAGTGGCAGGTACATACCGTGGTGCAAGAGCGCAAAACCTTGGTGAATGAATTGATCCATAGCTATAAGTTTTTATCGCAGTTTGGGCGCAATCACCAAGAAGAAACCATGCTAACAGCAAAAGATATGACCCTGCTTGGGCATAAGCTGTATGCCACATTTGATCGTAAGCCTGGGAAAATTGATTTAATTAACCCCGGTATCAGTAAAGATATACAGGAAGATAAACTCAGCCTTCACCTAAACCGGCAACATGTGCGAAGGCGCATTCCGCAAATGGCGTGGAGTTTATTTACGGGCATTGCTCGCCCAGGCGGCGCACAAAATGCCATCAAAAAATCCGCCAGTTTAGTCGAGCTGCTGGCCTGGTGTCATGTGAATAAAGTCATGGCTAAGGGCACCAATGTGGTTATGTATCAAGGGCAGCAGCATGGTCAAGATTATGAGCTAAAGGAGATCATTAATAGTTTTTATCAAACGCCGCTTACGGAGTCAGTTGAAACCAATTTTGACGAACCTCCTGTGCCGCGCCTGATTAGCTTGTATATCAATGTGTTTGTTGACCCCATGAGCCACTACACTCGTCGTGGTATTCATAAAATCTCTAATCGTACTGACTCATTGGGGTATAGCGCGTTAAAAGAAAACCTGGTGCTGACCATTGACCAGATGGTGTATAACAGCTGGCGAGAGGTCTTGGTGACTCGCTATGAAGGGCAAAATGCTTTGTTGCGGGTGATTGAGGATTACCTTATGTCCTATCCACCTGATAGCACCCAAGATGCACCCAAGCTAAATGTGTATTGCCACTGTGCGACGCGCCCAAAAGCCATTGCAGAGCGTGTTGAAAAAGTCATGGATGAAGTGCGAACCTGTTTTTATGGCGGGAAAAGCAGTGCCAGACGCCGCTATATTTTACAAATATCCAGCGGTTACCATCTCATTCAATTCAGTAATGGTCGTCCTGTGATTTACCATTACGACAAGCCTGTGCAACTGTTTCGACAGTTATCTAAACCACAACGCTATTACAGTCAGATCATGCTCGACAGTCATGCACTGCGAGGCTCGGTCATTAAAATGGTGTGTGAAGGCGCAAGACCAGGGGCGATTCAGGTGTACTATTTGCGCCAAGAGCAGCAGGCGCAGATTTATGTTATCGATGAGCGTGGCTCGCTCATACAATGGCGCACCCCTATGTACAATGAAGCGGCGTTGATCAACCCGTTGGATCATTTTTTACGACAAGTGGAGTATCGTCAAAATCGACATCGCTATGGTGATAATGAAAGCGTTCAGCAGCGCCAAATCGAATACTATGAAGTTATGCTGCCCACTAAAGAAAGCGCATTAACTATGCGCCCAATTCGCCCAAAACAGGGTTTGGGCCATGGCCGATACTTTGATGTTCATGCTCAGGTCGACTTCGATGCTAACGACCAGCTCGGGTTTATTTTGCAATGTGAGCAAGAAGATTTCAGTCACATGGAGCACGGCGACCAAGTTTACAAGGCCCTAGTGCGACACCTCGTAAGCCTGCGTCAGCACAAAAAGCCTTACCCTGTTTACATTACAGACATTGCTATATCGGACCGCTTGCATACCCGCAATGGCAATCAAGTGCTGCAAACCTGTAGTTACCTTGACTACAAGTACAAACTTGAGCAGAGGCTTAATCAAGCCTTGAGTGAGTTGTATCCTGAATAACAGCCCTTTTTTGAGGGTTATTTTATTCTTTATTTACATTGCTTCTTTCATTATTTGCGGCCTATCCAGCTTGCTGGGAAACCCCTATAATTGCCCCCTTTATTTTGAATGAGCCATCGACATGCGCTATTTGATACTACTGGCTGTGTTAACCCTCAGCGGCTGCGGGCAAAAAGGGGCCTTGTTTTTACCACAAGACAAGTCTCAAACCCTGTCGGCTGAGCAAACGCCATCATCAAAAGCAGACACGTCCACTACACAGGGCCAGCCACAAGGCTAAGAATCGTTATGACAGATGTATTTGATTATCAAAATGGCGAGTTATTCGCTGAAAACTGCGCGGTCAGTGACTTAGCCGATCAATTTGGTACGCCACTTTACGTGTATTCTCGTAAAGCATTTAGCGACCATTACCTAGCGTATGCCGATGCCTTAAAAGGCCAAGATGCCTTGGTGTGTTATGCGGTAAAAGCTAACTCTAATATTGCCGTGTTAAATGTGCTGGCTAAATTGGGTGCCGGTTTTGACATTGTTTCTGTGGGTGAATTAGAGCGAGTTTTAAAAGCCGGTGGCTCACCGGATAAAATGGTGTTTTCGGGTGTTGCGAAAACCGCCGATGAAATGCGCCGTGCATTAGCGGTAGGTGTTCATTGCTTCAACGTCGAAAGTGCCGCCGAGCTTGAGCGTCTAAACGAAGTGGCGGTTGAAATGGGTGTGAAAGCGCCCGTGTCTTTGCGCGTCAATCCAGATGTGGATGCGCAAACGCACCCCTATATTTCAACCGGCCTAAAAGAAAATAAATTCGGTGTGGATATCGATACCGCAAAAGATGTATATGCTCGCGCAAATGAGCTAGACGGCATTGTCATCAAGGGTGTGGATTGTCACATCGGCTCGCAGCTGACTCAAATTGACCCATACCTTGATGCCCTTGATCGCGTTTTGGCTTTGATTGATGAACTTAAAAGCCAAGGCATTGAATTAGAGCACATTGATCTAGGTGGTGGCTTAGGCGTGACCTATGACGATGAAGTGCCGCCGACGCCACAAGATTTTGCCGATGCGGTTTTACCTAAGTTAGCCGGTCGCAACTTGAAACTGGTACTCGAGCCTGGTCGTTCTATTGCAGCCAATGCGGGTATTTTTGTTACGCAGGTTGAGTTTTTGAAAAACAATGGCGACAAGCATTTTGCCATTATTGATGGCGGTATGAACGATTTAATTCGCCCGTCTTTGTACAGTGCATGGCAACGAATTGTAGAAGTGCAGCCACGTACCAATACTGAAAAGCAGTCTTATGATGTGGTAGGCCCAGTATGTGAAACCGGCGACTTCTTGGGTAAAGACAGAGAGCTGGCTTTACAGTCTGGCGATTTGTTAGCAGTTATGAGTTCGGGTGCGTACGGCTTTGTCATGGCGTCGAATTACAATACTCGAAATAAGCCTGCTGAGATTATGGTTGATGGTGATCAGGCGCATTTAATTCGTCGTCGCGAAACGATCTCGGATCAGTTAATGTTAGAAACATTAATTTCAGAATAAGGCAGTCACCATGTTATTACGTTTCAGTAAGATGCACGGCCTAGGCAATGACTTCATGGTGGTGGATCTGGTCACTCAGCATTTTGCCTTTCGACCTGAACTGGTTCGCCAGTTAAGTGATCGTCAATTTGGTATTGGCTTTGATCAGTTACTGATTGTTGAAACACCGAGCAATCCTGATGTGGATTTTCGGTATCGTATATTTAACGCTGACGGCAGCGAAGTGGAGCAGTGCGGCAATGGCGCTCGCTGTTTCGCGCGCTTTGTACATGACGCTCGTTTAACCGCTAAAAATCCCATCAAGGTGGAAACCAGCTCGGGCATCATTGAATTAAATATCGAAAACGACGGTAATGTGGTGGTGAACATGGGCAAGGCCCGCTTTACCCCAGGGGATTTACCGTTTGATGCGCCAAGCCAGCAAACCCAGTACACATTAGACGTGCCATTAAATGACGGCCGTTATCAAGCCACTGTGGGTGCTGTTTCTATGGGCAATCCACATTGCGTGATGCAGGTTGAAGATGTGCACAGTGATCTTGTGAATCAACTGGGCCCTGAGCTTGAAAAGCATGAGCAATTTCCAAAACGCGTTAATGCCGGTTTTATGCAGATTAAAGACCGCGGTGAAATGGATTTGCGAGTATACGAGCGCGGTGCCGGTTGGACACTGGCGTGTGGTACCGGAGCCTGCGCTGCCATGGTTGTGGCCCATAGCTGGGGGCTGGTGGATGATGAAGTGCAAGTTAACTTGCCTGGTGGTTCGCTGACCATTTGCTGGGATGGCGAAGGTGACGTGATCATGAAAGGCCCTGCAGAGCGTGTGTTTGAAGGTCGCATTCAAGTTTGATTGCCAGGCTCATTGCAATGAACAAGCGTTGACGTAACAAAAACGGAAATAATAAAGCGTTATGGAAAAAACTAAACAGGATAAAAGTGCGTTAAATGAACGCGAAGTAGCCGCGTTCTTGAAGCAACGCCCAGACTTCTTTCGTCATTATCCTGAAATTGTATCGCAGCTTGATGTGCCCCATGAAACCGGTGCGTCGGTTTCTTTGGTGGAATACCAGAGTAAAATTCTGCGTGAAAAAAATAATGAACTTCATGAGCGTCTGCAGCAGCTTGTGGATAACGCTCGTCGCAATGATCGTTTATTCGAACAGACTCGCCGCTTAACGCTGGACTTATTGGATGCGCAATCCATTGAAGAAGTGGAGCAATCCCTGCAGCAAGCCATGACGGCATTATACGGAGTGGATCACGCCTGTATTACCTTGTTTGTACCTGCCATGACCATGCAAAGTGTGACCGAAATCGAAATGCAAGATCAGCTTGTACGCCACTTTGGTCGCAAACAAGCATTCTGTGGCCAGCTGAGCGATGATCAAATGGAGTTGTTTTTTCATGAGCGCTCGACAGTAGGCTCCATGGCCGCTTGTCTATTAAGAAATGATTTGGGTATTTTAGCTATTGGCCACAAAGATGATGATTACTTTAAAAGTAATATGGATACCTTGTTTTTAGATTACGTCAGCGAAATCGTGAGTCGTCGATTGGATATATTACTGTAGTTATGTCGAACGCCATTATTCCTAGGGATATAAAAGTCATCAGTTTTGATTTAGATGACACACTCTGGAATGGCACTCAGGTCATCATGCATGCTGAAAAAACCATGCTGCAATGGATGCAAACAAATACACCTCGAGTACTTGAGGTCTTCCCTAAAGAAGCGCTGCGTGACAAAAAAATGCAGTTCATTCGTGACAATCCTCACCTTCGAAATAAAATCAGCGCGGCACGCCAACACTTTCTTGAGCATATTTTTGCAGAGTTGGATTATTCTGTGCCGCATAAAAAAGCCCAAGCATGTTTTGAGGCGTTTTATGAAGCCCGTCAGCAGGTTGTATTATTTGATGATGTGTTAGAAACACTGGATCAGTTAAAACAAGCGTATCGCCTTATTGCCATTACCAACGGCAATGCCGACATAGAAAAAACCGGACTAGCTCATGCGTTTGAATTTTGCTTACAAGCAGAAAACTTTGAACGACCAAAGCCTCATCAAGATATTTTTCACCATGCTCTTGCTCTAACAGATTGTCGCGCCGAAGAGGTGTTGCATGTTGGCGATCACCCAGTGCATGACATGCAGGGTGCCTTTGAAGTGGGTATGCATACCTGCTGGTTTAATGATGGCAAGCGTCAATGGGATCAGAATTTTGAGCCGGACTTTGTCATTGAATCTATATCTGGGTTAGCTCAAAATATTTTTAAACCATGACATTTTTAAAATCATAATTAATTTAAATAGAGTAAAGGAATACATAATTTATAATGAATACGCTTCGATTCGCCCTTACCTTTGTGTTAACCATATTAGCATGTAACTCATTTTCCGAATCAATTGACGAAAATAAAAACAGAACAATAAACAAAAAATTTGGCTTCGTTTTAAATTCAATGCGCCTCAATGATGAAACGGCTATCAAAAATAATTTAGGTAATAAGATGCAATCTTATGGGATCTATGGCCAGGTAGAGAAATCCACCGGTCTATTACTTGGGGCTGGCTTTGGTATTCTAGATTTTGATGATCATGGGGAATATGAAGTTGCTGTTAGCTATGGTGGTAGCAATAGTTATTTTGGTGAAGATGCGACAGCCCAAGGTTTTAACTTTTATGGGTATGCTGGGTATCAGCATCGAATAAAAAACTTTGGTGCGGATGTAACTACAGGTTTTGAATTAATACGAGCAGAGCGAACAGTGACGAATTGTTCAGATTGCCCCTCGGAAGATCTTGATATTGATGCGGGCTTATATATTAAGCCAAGAATTGGATATAAGTTCGGCGAAACATGGGGGCTTGATCTAACCTACACCTATTACGTTAATTCAGATATAGACAATAATATAGGATTAGAACTTACCCTTATAAGATAAAAAAGCCCGAAAGGGCTTTTTTTACAAACACTTCACCTGCATGTAAGCAAACGGATCGTCTAATAACGATGTGCAAAATCAGCCATTAAGGCTGGCGCTTCTTGGCTCATCGCTTTGTCATATGAAGAATGCGTCTCAGGCTGGACATTGTGATGACAGCCCCACAGGAAGAATAGCAGGCTGATTGCTAATAATCGTAACATGGTCAATTTCTGTGGTTTCAATAGATCTACTCTAGTTCACTTCTTTTATTGCCACTAAGGTTTTATTTCAGAGTGTGGCTTAGCCCGCAAACTCTCTCTTTTTATAAAGCCATAAGATTTTAAAAATAGTGTTTTTATACATAAACAGCGTCTTTTTTCTGCGGCTGTTCGCTGGATCTATCGTCTACACTTAAAATATGGGAAACAAACACGACACTAGGTAGATGAAAAAAGTACTCGAAACCCTTCTTAACGATGTTTCTAAGTCACCTGTAATAGACGATGGGGATCTAAAGGCTGCCTCGCACCTAATATTACAATCTGTGATGACAGGCCTGGGTGTGGATCGTTGCGGTATCTGGCTATACCAAGAAGACCTAGCCGGTATTACCTGCTTTTTTTTGATTGATGCGTTCACGCAGTCCACTGAAGAAAGCTTGGTGCTTAATCGCAGTGACTTACCGATGTATTTTGTGGCGCTAGAAGAGGACCGAAACATTGTGGCCCATGATGCACGTATCGCCCCTGAGACCAGTGAGTTCAAAGACAGCTACCTCGATGTATTAGGTATAACGTCTATGCTGGATACCCCTATACGCCATAGCGGAAAAACCGTTGGCATCATCTGTACCGAACACCGAGGCGAGCCTCGTCATTGGCAGGATGATGAAATTGTTTTCTCGGGTATATTGTCAGATTTATTTGGCCGAGCCATTAGTGCTCGGGAAAAACTGGATGTTGAGCAGCAACTTATCCAGGCGAATCAAAATTTAGAAGTGCTAGTAACCAAGCGGACAAAACATTTAGAACACACCATTGAGCAAATGAAACAGCTACAACAGCAGCTCATAGAAAGTGAAAAAATGGCGTCTCTAGCCAATATCGTGTCTGGTGTGGCCCATGAGGTAAATACACCATTGGGTATTGCGTTAACGGCCACCTCACATATTAAAGATGAAGTAGCAAAGCTTGCAAAATGTTTTGATAATAACGCCATTACTCGAGAGAAATTTAAAAAATTTATTCAAGACAGCACCAGCGCGTTAACGCTTAGTGAAGACAATTTATACCGAGCCGCTACCTTGGTTAAAAACTTTAAGCGTACGAGTGCCGATCAAAATCATTTTGAAGAAGAGGAAATCGATCTGCATGAATACGTGACACAAGTGCTGTCTACCTTAGTACCACTCACTAAAAAAATAAGCGCTGATGTGCATTTAGACGACTGTAAAATAATAAAGAAAACATTACCGGGGGCGCTTGCTCAAATTATTACGAATTTAGTGGCAAATAGTTGTACTCATGCATTTAGAAAAGATACCTCACATCCAAGTATCTATATCAATATGAAAAAGCAAGATAAGGATAAAGTGGTACTGACTTATCGTGATAATGGTCAAGGGATGGCTGAAGATGAAGTGAAAAAAGCGTTTGACCCTTTTTATACCACCAATCGGTCAGAAGGTGGCACTGGTCTTGGTTTATCCATTGTACATACCCTTGCCACTCAAAATCTGGGTGGCAGTATCAATATTAAAAGTGGTCTTGATGCAGGTACCGAATTCAAAATTACTTTTTAATATTTTATCCACTGCCACAATTGGCCAATGTATTCGTAAATACTTCTTTCCATTTTTAATAAGCCTGCTGCGTCAAATCGCCAATTCGTCTTATGGGTGTTTTTGGCTAGATAAAAAGTGGGTGCGGGAATGGCATTAATATCTTCATTATAAAAGAACGTAATGGCTCTTGGCATATGGCTGGCACTGGTTGCCACGGCCACGGTTTTGGTACCAACGATTTCTTTTACGGCGCGTGCCTCTTCTTCCGTGTCTTTTGGCCAGTCAATACTGATGATGCGTGATCCATTCACGCCGAGGCTAATGGCCACCTCTTGATAAACCTGTGCGCTACTTTTTGTGTTTTTACCCTTGTATCCTGTGACAATCAGTTCTGCGTCTGGGTTTGCGCTTAAAATACGCAAGCCCTCTAATAACCGAGCACTGGCCGAGCTAGAAAGATGACTGCTCAGTGGGATGCTTGGATCACTGACCACTTCATTGCCCAGTACCACCACATAGGCCACAGATGTATTTAGATCAAAGGGTGTGTTGGTTTGTTCGATGCTGCGCAGTAAAGGGGTCGATACTGGATTCCAGCTGAACACAATCAAACAAAAAAGCGATGTACTCGCTAATACGCTTCCGATTTTAGCGTGAGGTTTTCTCCACAAGAAAAACACCGAAAGTGACAGCATGATCACGATTATGCTTAATGGCATGAGCGAAAAAGCAATCATCTTTTTTATCAGAAAGCCGATTTCTAATAGCATAAGTTACAGCTTGTCCGCTTGTGTTTGTGCTTGGCCAACGGCACGTTTATCGGCAGCGGCTGTTACTTCACCGGTTTTTTTGTTGAGTAAAATGGCTTGCATGTTGCCATACTGGCGTCCGACATCTTTAAGTGTATGCCCTTTTTCTTCGAGGGCTTTTTTTATCTCAGCGGAAAATGCATCGGGTTCATGTTGAATCACATCGGGTAAATACTGATGATGAAAGCGTTTTTTATCTACCCAGCTTTCCACCGTGTTGCCTTGTAAA
Organism: Bermanella sp.; assembly: GCA_002683575.1. GTDB lineage: Bacteria > Pseudomonadota > Gammaproteobacteria > Pseudomonadales > Oceanobacteraceae > Bermanella. The sequence continues at coordinate 42,453 of NYTP01000052.1, read as the reverse complement.
TGCTCCAGCATACCTAGGAACACCATGGTAATAATTCGGCTGCCACCGGGTGTGCCTAATATAGCAACCTGTGAGTCACTTTCGACAAAGCTTGGGGTCATACTGGAAAGCGGGCGCTTCTCTGCTTCGATGGCATTGGCTTCATTGCCCACTAATCCATAGGCGTTGGGTACGCCGGGCTTTGAAGAGAAGTCATCCATTTCATTGTTGAGTAATACACCGGTGCCTTCGGCTAAATAAGCGCTACCAAAAGGCAGATTAATACTCAGTGTTGCACTCACACGGTTGCCTTCTTTATCGAGCACACTTAAGTGAGTGGTATGAAAACCTTCTAACAGTTGTACCTGACTGCCTAGGCTTTTACTGTCAGTGGCGTTTTCCATATCAATGGTTTGGGCAAGTATGGCGTTGTAACTTTTATCGAGTAATTTTTCCTGTGGCACCTTAATAAAGTCTGGGTCACCTAAATAATGGGCACGATCAAAATAGGCGCGGCGCATGACTTCACTTAATAAATGTATTTGGTCGGCTTCGTTGAGGGTTTGCCAGTTTAAATCGGGCTGTAAACTTTCAAGCATGTTGAGCATCTGGCCGATTGCAATGCCGCCAGAACTTGGAGGTGGTGCGCTGATGATGGTCTTATTTTGGTAACGGGTTTCGATGGGCGTGCGTTCAATCACTTGGTACTTTTCAAGATCGGCCAGTTGCCAAATACCACCATCTTTTTGCACTTGGTTCACGAGGGTTTTAGCCACCTCACCTTTATAAAAGCCATCAAAACCTTTATCTGCAATCGCTTGGAGTGTATTAGCAAGATCGGGTTGTTTAATGATGAAACCGGCTTGGGGAACCTGCCCTTTATCTAAAAATATTGCGCCAGCAGCAGGGTATTGGTTTAAAGCGTCTTTGCGATAGCTCGCTAATTTTTTGTAATGATGATCCGTTGCAAAACCCTGCCGAGCCAATTTGATGGCCTCGCTTAAGATATCGCTTAACGACAATTTACCATAGTTTTTTGCTAGGTGTGAAAAGGCCGCGGCTTGTCCGGGAATGCCCGCTGCAAGTGGGCCATTAATAGACAGTTTAGGAATGATGTCCCCTTGCTCATCTAGGTACATATCTCGGTGTGCCTTGAGCGGTGCTTTTTCGCGGGCGTCTACAAAAATATTCTGCTGTGTTTTGGCGTTATGCAATAACCAAAAACCACCGCCGCCCATGCCTGCGCTGTAGGGCTCAACCACGGCCAATACCGCAGCGGTTGCAACCGCTGCATCGAAAGCGTTACCGCCGTTCTCTAAAACCGCCAAACCCGCTTGCGTGGCCAATGGGTGGGCTGAGGCGACGGCACCCGTATGAGGAGGTTGCTTATGTGGTGTGGAGTCCGAACTGCAGCCGGCCAGTGTCAGCGCTGCACACAGTATTAATGCAAAATAGTTCATAGTATATAAGCCAATAACAGGATTAATTGCGCTAAGCATACAATAGAAGGGAAACGAATGTCTTATCTATCCAATGGCTGGATAGGGAGATTAGTTTTCGGGAAAAACAGCGTCAGGTAAGGTTTGAAAGCCCGGTTTCGCAAATAAGTAACCCTGCATCAGCTCAACACCCTGAGCCCTTAGCCATTGGTATTCCTCAACTACTTCTATGCCTTCGGCCAGTGGTGTGATGTTCAGCTCTTTAAACATATTTAAGCAGTTGCTCACGATGGATTGCCGTGCGGGGGATAAGTGAATGTTATGGATGAGTTCCATATCCAGCTTGATAATGTTGGTGTGAAAGTCCGCCAATAGGTTTAACCCGGCATAACCTGAGCCAAAATCATCAATGGCGGTAATGAAACCAAGAGATGAATAGTATTCTACGATGCGCTTAACATGTGTGGTGTCGTCAATTTTTTCTACTTCGGTAAATTCAAAAATAATTTTGTCGGTTGGGAAGTTGTATTTACGGGCGGCTTCTAAGGTGGTGCGAATACAACGCTCAGGTTGATGTATGGCGTTGGGTAAAAAATTGATGCTCAGCATGGAGGTGACCTTCAGCTGGGCCGCCAACGAGATGGCTTTTATGCGGCACTGTTGGTCAAAAAGATAGCGGTTGTCATCGTTGACCTGCTCAATCACGCTAAAGGCCGATTCGTTGTTCATACCACGTACTAATGCTTCATAGCCAAAGACAGTATGACTTTCAGCGTTAACAATGGGTTGAAATGCCATGGTGAACTCAAATGACAGTTCCCCTTCATCTTGGCATTGTCGGCAGGCTTCTCTGTCTAGCTGAGGCGTTTTAGGGTGCATACTTAACCTTAGGCGTTTTAGGGTGCATACTTAACCTTAGGCGTTGGTTCTTTAAGGCTAGTTACTGTGATACATTGGCACAAGTATCGGCTTGTGTATGCATAAAAAAACCGCCGATATTGCTAAGGGCGGTTTGCTTGGCGGCCAGTGGGCATTACGCCGTGAGCTTCTCGTATTTTTCCATAAGCTCTTCTTGGGTCTCTTCGTTGTCTGGGTCAAGGGGAATACAGTCAACTGGACACACTAGCTGGCATTGGGGCTCATCGTAATGACCGACGCACTCGGTGCATTTTTTAGGGTCGATGACATAGATTTCATCCCCTTCGCTGATGGCTTCGTTAGGGCATTCAGGCTCGCAAACGTCGCAGTTAATGCAATCATCGGTAATGATTAAGGCCATAATTTACTCCTTAGAACCTTAAGATTCTAAACAACAGCTTAATGCTAAATGCCAAATTTCTCTAGCAGGTGCTTTTCAACTACAGGGTGGACAAACTTCTTCACATCGCCACTTAAGCGAGCGATCTCACGAATTAAAGTGGAGCTAATGTACGAATGGCGTTCATCAGGTGTTAAGAATACGGTTTCTACGTCAGGGGCCAGCGCACGGTTCATATTGGCTAGCTGAAATTCGTATTCAAAATCCGAAACAGCGCGAAGGCCACGCAGTAAAACCTGAGCTTCTTGTTCTTTTACAAAGTGAGCAAGTAACGTATTGAATCCGACCACTTCCACATTTTTCACGTGGCTGAGCACTTCACGAGCCAGCTCGCAACGTAACTCTAAGTCAAATAACGGTTTTTTGTTTGGGCTCTCGGCAACGGCGACCACAATGTGATCGAACATGCGGGCGGCGCGTTCGATAAGGTCTGTGTGACCATTTGTGATGGGGTCAAACGTTCCGGGATAGATCACTTTAATCATGAAATCTGCCTTGGGGCGGGATACAGTGCGGCATGTTAATCAATTTAGCCTCGTCACTCAACACAGGGGAGCCAGAATCCTCTCTCTCCCAGTGCTCAGCGACACGGTAAAACCGAGTTTAGCCTTGTTTAATTTTACTGGCCAATTGGCTGGCTTGTTTGAGCGCAAGGCCGTAAATAGACAGCTGCGGGTTAGCGCCAATACTGGTTGGGAATACCGACCCGTCAATCACATACAGGTTATCGGCAAGGTGAAAGCGGCCTTGGCTATTTACCACGGACTGGCTCATGTCCTCCCCCATGGTACAGCCACCCATAAGATGGGCGGTCATTAAGCGTTGGCGATGAAGCTCTTGTGGCAGCGAATCAATGGCGGCTTTGCAGGCTGTTAGGCTGCGATAGAAGATTGCATCGTGATGTAAGGGCATGACTTTTTTGGCCCCTGCAGCGAACTGCGCTTCGGCCATGACATGGTGGGCTTTACGCAAACCTTGCCATAGGTAATCGGTTAACGGGTAATCCAGAACGGGTTTACCTTGGCCATCTAATTCAACAGTGCCCCCTTGGCTTTGTTCATGAAAGCCATCTCGCAACAGGGCGATGGTGCCTTGAAGGTTGGGCAACTGGGCCATGGTGTCGGTGAGTTTTAAGCCATGAAACCCCACAATTTGCGCACCCATGGCGGGCTGCATTGGCGGAACTTCAAGCTTGAAGCCTATATCGCCACCGGTATTCCATTGGAAATGGTCAGAGTAAATAGATTGTGGTGCGCCGTAAAATGGATTCACATCCTCACCCATTTGCGCAAGGCTTGCGTTCACTGGGTGTATGGTGGTGCGCTTACCAATGCGTTCATGGGGGTCAGGTGCATGAGAGCGTAACAATAAACCTGGGTTATTAATCGCACCGCCAGCAAGCACAATATGAGGGGCTTTAAAGCTTAAGCGAACCCCTGTGGGGGTTTTACCGTCGCTACCTAGGGCTAAGCATTCAACGCTTTCAGCGTTATGCTGCGAAAAGACAATCTTGTCAGCGCTGCAGCGATAAAACAGGCGAGCGCCGTTTTTAAGTGCCTCAGGTACCGTTGTCACTAACATGCTTTGTTTGGCATTGGTTGGGCAGCCTGTGCCGCAATAACCCAGATCCCAGCAACCGGATACGTTGCGCGGAATCACTGCCCAGCTCCAGTTATTAGCTTCGCAGCCACGCTTTAATAAATCGTTATTGGCGTTGGGGGGCATGGCCCATTTAGCCACGTTTAAGCGTTGTTCCATTTTCTCAAAGTAAGGCGTCATCTCTTCTGGACTGAAACCGGAGACGCCATGATTTTGCTGCCAATGTTCTAATGTGCCATTGGGCGTGCGGAAACTGGATGTCCAGTTCACCACGGTGGTGCCACCTACCGCACGGCCTTGGAAAATACTAATGGCGCCATCTTTTGTGGTGCGACCGGCGCCTTCTTGGTAAAGATCGCCATAGGACTGCAGTTCATCCATGTTGAAATTATCAGAGGTGAATAATCCACCTTCTTCAATCATCACCACGTTTAGACCGGCTTGGCTAAGTACCTCAGCACTCACGCCCCCGCCTGCGCCAGTGCCAATAATGATGACATCCGCTTCAATGGTTTGCTTGGTTTGTAACGTGGCTGCGTCGGTTATGTCCCAGTTTTCACTTTGGGCGCGCTGCTTAAAAATATCAGGAATGGCCATTTTTAGAGTTGTCCGCCAGTGTTCATCATTAAGATTTTGTAATCAGTACGTCAGGGTATAACGGCCCTGCGTAACCTACATTTTGCCAAGCGCCGGACTGGCCAAACCAGGTGGCACACATGAGTTTATTTAAACCGTTGTAACCTAGCGTGAATAAACCGACAGAGCTTTCGCGCCAGCGATTTAAGAAGTTCTCAATCTCTGCTTCGCTGGCGTTTTCCCATTTACTCCATACGCCAGTGGTTAAGCCACGGCTTAAACCAAAGTTGAGCAAGGTAAATAAATCTGAGATTTGTTTGGAATTGTGCGGCCCCAATTTTGAAATGCCCACGTCCATATATTTGAGCATGGTGTCGATGCCTTGCTGCTTGGCTAGGGGGTCTGTGGGTAAACTGCCCTTGAGCATCACCGGAGCAATGGCAGCGAGCATGATGCGATCTTGCTCGCGTAAAATTAACCAATCACTGTTCACCGGTAGTGACTCACTGCAACCGGTTAAGCTTGCAGTGAGAGCGGTTGCAGTGAGCGCCGCGGAACTTGCGGCGCCCAGTTTTAAAAAGTCACGTCTATTCATCTGTATTGTTCGCTTTCGCTGGGCTTAACGAATAATGAATTTATAAATTAAACGGTGAACAAGACGGCCATGTGGGGCGTGGATAAATTTACCACTATTGAAACGACCTTTTTTATGTACCGATTTAGCATGGCTTAACGATAAGAAGCCTTCTTTACCATGGTAGGCGCCAATCCCTGAATCACCCACACCACCAAACGGCATGTCATCTTGGGCTATATGCGTTAAGCAATCGTTAATGGAGACACCACCTGCGTGGGTATTTTCTAAGACAAATTCTTGTTCCGTGCCATTGTGGCTAAATAGGTATAGCGCTAATGGGCGAGGGTGAGCGTTAATGTAATCCAAGGCTTCGTTCAGGTTGTTGTAACTTAAAATCGGCAGCAAGGGCCCAAAAATTTCATCCTGCATGATCACCATGTCATCGGTGGTGTTTGTGATCAGGGTTAATGGAATTTTACGGGTGCCGATAAAGTCTTCATTGGCATTGTTCAAGGCTTCAATGTTGGCGCCTTTTTCTTGGGCATCCGTCAGGTAGCCTTGCAGACGATTAAACTGACGCTCATTTACGATGGCGGTGTAATCGTTATTGTTACGCAGAGTCGGGAAGGATTTTTTATAAGCCGCTTTTAATTGTGCTTTTAAGTCATCGACCATGTTGGCCGGACACAAAACGTAATCCGGTGCGATACAGGTTTGACCCGCGTTGGTCGCCTTACCAAAAATAATGCTTTCAGCCGCCCCTTTTAATGAGGCTTTATCGGTAATAATACATGGGCTTTTGCCACCCAGTTCAAGGGTCACTGGCACTAGGTTTTTACCGGCTGCGCTCATGACGTGGCGGGCAACGGCGGTTGAACCGGTAAATAACAAATGGTCCCAGTGTAGATTGGAGAACTCAGCGCCGACTTGCGCTTCACCCAGCACTAACGCCACTTGGTCTTCATTAAAGGCCGAGGCAAACATGCGCTGCATGACTTCGTTGGTGGCAGGGGTGAACTCGGATAATTTAATCACCGCGCGGTTACCGGCGGCAAGAGCCGCGGCCAGAGGGGCGGCGGCTAGTTGAATCGGGTAATTCCAAGGCACCATGATGCCAATTACCCCTTTAGGCTGATAGTGCACCTTGTTAGAGGCCGGTGCGAATAAAGCGCTTACGTGACGACGGCTTGGCTTCATCCATTTTTTTAAATTCTTGCGGTTATACTTGATGCTCTCCAGGGTCACCATGATCTCAGCCAGTAGGGTTTCATCTTTAGAGCGACAGCTGAAATCCGTGTTCATGGCCTCGCACAGCTCATCTTTATACTCGCGCAAAATAGCCGCCAGTTTGTCTAGGTCATTACGGCGTTGCTGGATATTTGGATAAGGTGAATTGGCATAAGCCGCCTTTTGTTTGGCAAAAACGTCATGTAAATAGGCGATTTGAGCTTGTTCATCATTCAACTGAGCGGCGGTGGCGACCATACAAGAATCCTCTTATTAGTGGGCAATGTAGCTGTTTTGGATTATTATTAGAGTTATTACTCTACAGGTCAAATGTTTATTTGTCACACAACTGGCCAAATAAGACACTGTCGGGCATTGTGCATTGTGCATTGTGCATTGCGTATCATGAGTAGGATTGCGAAAATGCCCGCCCCAAAAACGCAGGGCTGGCATGGAAGGCTGACGATGCGTCCGGTGAGTGGCTAGAATCAATAGGAATGCAGTATGAAAACACGTGATCGTATCATTCAAGCAAGCTTGGACCTGTTCAATGAACAAGGTGAGCGTAATGTCACGACCAATCATATTGCCTCGCATCTGGGCATAAGCCCAGGCAACTTGTATTACCATTTTAAAAACAAACAACAGATTATTTTTGATATCTACCTTGAGTACGAAGCCAAGGTGGATGCCAATCTGCAATTACCCGAAGGCCGTGAGCTGACGGTGAATGATAAATTGATTTATTTGCAGGCCATTTTCCAAGGCCTATGGGATTACCGTTTTCTGCATCGTGACCTTCAGCATCTCTTGCAAATCGATGCGGATTTACACAAGCGTTACAATGCGTTTTTTAAGCGCTGCTTAAGTCGTACTGAAATGATTTATAGAGCATTACGCAGTGCTGAAATTATTGCGGCAAATGATGAAGAAGTTAAATCCTTGGCATTAAATACCTGGATATTAGTGACGTCCTGGTTTGGCTTTATGCACACTAATTTATTAGTCAGTGACGCCCAAGAAGAGAGCCGTGAATTACTTAACGCAGGTGTGTATCAAATCTTCGCTCTCGAGCGACCTTTCTTAACTGAGCAATACAAAGAACCAGTAGCAGCCATTGCGGCGCAATTGGGTAAGTCGTTAGATCAGTTGTCGGCGTTGCCTTAATATTGTTAGTGTGCCCAAAAAAGCATCACTTTTCAGTGGTGCTTTTTTTGCGAAGTCCTCATTTACAAAAACGATTAAGTATTCTTGATTAATCGTGATACATGTTTTGAATCATTTGAATACCGGGCAGCAAGGTTGCGCGCCAAGTCTGGCCAAGCTCTAACGTATATTCTGGATCAAACTTTTCCAGGGTTTCAATTAACGCATCTAACCAATCATTGTAATGCATTGGATGGATATCCATATTTTTTTTGCTATGACTTTCGCCTAATGCGCGAATTTTAGTGTCAGGCATACCTCGTGCGTGCATGATTAACCACATGATGCCGCCGCGTAATAATCCTCGCTGGGTTTCCATTTTTGAATTAACAAACATGGCCCGAATATCGTCTGATTTACCCATAAAGATGGTATAGAAACGTTCGAAGAATTCCGGCTGACTACAGGCACGGCCATAGCTTTGAAAAACAAGATCTGCGTTACTGCTCATATTGAATACGCTTTATAAAAAGCGGCGCACTTTACGGTGTGTCTAGATTTGATGCAAATCATTTTTTAGCAAAAAACCGTTGCGGAATTAAATTAAAAAAATTAAAAATAACTTGATGAATAACTAACCAAAAAAACGTTAAAGATTGGGTATTGTTAGACAGGATTCACTAATAACAGATAAGACAATAGATGTTTTCACTTATTGCTCAGGATATGCTGTTAAACCATAGATTTAAAACTGATCGAATACATTAGGCCAAATAGGAGTAAATTGATGACATGGCTGGATAAACTGGACTGGCGCATCTTGCTGGTGGTCGCCGTGTTGTTAGGATTGGCACCCTTTCAACCGGAACCACATTTGTACGAAAAGCTAAAAATGTTGGTAAACGGTGGGCTCACCAAGCCCGTGGATATTTTCGATTTATTGATGCATGGTGCCCCTTTGTGTTTAGTGATAATGAAAGGTATTCGCCAGATTAAACGAAAACAAAAACAATAATTAAAAGGTATGCCTTAATCGCAGTGAGAGACCATTGCCGGTTTGATTGGTGTTCACCACATTGCCAGAAATATTCGGCATAAAAATGTTAAACATGAGGCTGCTTTTTTTCTTAATAAAGTAATTTAAGCCAAGCATTAAACTGGAGGCTTCGCTGCCGAGATTATTATCACGAACAGATACCCCACTGTAGCGAATAACCCATTCGATATCATGAGTGCGATGTTTGGGTTGTTTAAACTCCCCATTTTTATATACATAAGAAAGATTAGCGCGATCACTGCCTATCTGTCCTAATCCAGACAGTTGAATATAAAATCCTTGGTACAGCCAAGGCTGGTCATCTATTTGATTCACACGGCTTTGGTAGTACTCAGTCATTAACCACATATTACTGAAACGAGTACCCAGTTCAATTTGTCCTATGTGTTGCTCTTTTGCATAAAAGCGCGGGCTGCGAACTATGTTATCGCCATTACTTATTTCTGCACGGTCTTTAATTTGAAATAAAGAATCATTTAAGTCTCTGTAAGAATAGGCGGCGCCCATGTGAACAAGATCGAGATTAAGTGGATTTTTCTGGTACTTTGAGAATGTTATGCGGCTGGTGGACGCCATGCCATTGTCAATATCATCGTCTTCTATTTCAAATAGGCCGCTATAAAATCCAAGGTTATCTAATATAATACTGGCTTGGGCGCCTACATTTCGCCCAGGTGCAAAGATAGATGTGACCATTGAGCGAGTGATCGCGGGCAATGAACCTGACCCCATGAGAGATTCATGCCCCATGGGTTCTTTAAATCGGCCAATTCGAAGGTTCAGGCTGCGTTTGGCGTGCCATTCTAAGGTTGCATCTTTTATTTCCACTTCTGTGTCATGATTGTTTTTTTCTTCTTTTGTAAGCTCTACTTCAAACTCCGTACGAAGCTGTTCGGTTGGGTTATATTTCAACGTGGTTTTCAGAGAACTAAGTGATACAAGGGTTTTATCTTGCGTATTTTCATCTGAGTTTTTTTGATAAAAAGGCCCAATATTTTCAACATCTAAAAAGACCCTTGTCTTTATCTTGAGTGAATCCGATTCACTGTCTGCCCAGCTACTGAGACTAATGAATATCAATACGAATAAAAGAATCATCGGTTTACTATTCATGATAAATTTTCAGCATCAAGAGTGACTGTTTCTTCACAGCCATTGAGATTTGGTTTAAAACGTACCTTGATACGTGCACAGTCTTTTAAAAAATCAATATGCAATATATCAATGCGCACCACCTCCCAGCCGGTACGATCTCGGATGTCGTCTTTTAAGCGCTGTAGATTTTGAGGGCGAATATTTTCAATTTTTTCATATTCGATGACCCGCTCATGTAGCTTAACCATAAATAGATTGGTTTCTAATAAATACGCAAGGGCAATCACAAACGCATCGATGGTAATCAGTTCATAAGGGCTTAGGCCGGATACGGCATTTAATAGTGAAATGGCAATGACCAAAAATAAATAGGTCATTTCTTTTACCGAGATGGATTCGGTTCGATAGCGCAACATTGAAAAAACAGCAAATAAGCCAAATGCAAAGCCCATTGAAATATCGGTTTTATGTAGAAGGGCCGTGATCATGAATACCCCCATGCCAAATAATACAAACGCACTGGAATGGGCTCGGTTTTCGCTAAAACGGTAATAACACGCTCCCACTAACGTGACGATGGCCGCCATATTAATGAGCAGGCCAATAATGAAATCCTGTTGAAAATTCATAATCTAGATCCTTTTTAATGATATGAAGCGTATGATAAATCCAATAAATTCGTTTTAAAGTGGTTGTATTTAATGCCTTTTATTTTTGTCAGTAGGCACCCCATACAGTATTTACTGAAAGTGGTTTCACGATAAGCCATTTTTTTTAATACAGAGTGAAGGAAAGATTGCTTAAGTTGATGATCACTTCGCTCACGTTTTATTTCGATAATCGCAATATTGTTCATCTGCTTTAAATGGTGGTTGTCCATGTTTTCAAATTGAATATTGATATCAACAGTGACTCTTTGATTGCTGAGCTTATTTAATAAAGTAAAACGTTTGTATTTCACTCTTACTTTTTTATTAAAATCGTCTGCATCAATATTCAGTGTGTCTTTAAGTAAGCTTTTATTGAATGTACTTGTAGTACTATTAGCGAGCTGTTCTTGTCTCACCTTTTTGGTGAGACCTTTGTTATCTTTAATTTTTATCTCGTGGTAGGTTTTATTTGTTTGAAGGTAGCGTCTTGTGCGTAATTTGAAACGATTTTTTTTACCTGCATGATGCATGTGGTATAGATCAAATGCCTGTGTGTCATAGTAAACCGTTTCATAGTCGAACAGATTCTCGTCATTTATGCTGAGTATTGAGTAGCTATTTTTTATGGCGAGTAATATGGCCGGCAGATCATGAATATTAATAACAAACTTGTTATCAATACGATCAAGTAGACTGGCTCTTTCTTGCGCGTCAAGATCATGTGCTTCAAAACTGTTTAAACAAAAGTTCAATGGTGAGACGACATTGATCATCTCTTCCATTTTGTGATTGACAGTAGAGGTGGATAAGCTCATGGTTGAAAATACCCCATGCTTGCTAAAATAGAGCCTTTAATTGGGCTGCTATTGGTTCCTTCGCCTGCACTGGAAAATGAAATACTGCCAGAGCGTCCACTTGCGATGAGCTCTAAATTGCCCTCTGAAATAAACTTGAATAACATTAAACTATTAGCGAACCCATGAAGAGAGACCGGTTGTGTACCGTAGCTTGGCGTTTCAACAGAAACCTGCAATACATATACATCCGGTGGGTTATCACCATCAAAGACACTGGCTTGATCAACGCCAATTAACGTTATGGCTTTAGTGTTTGGTAGCGTCGTGGTGTCCGTGCGCGAAGTGATACTATCGGTATTGCTTGCATCTAAAGATACCCAATAAATGTTGGCTGTGATTTGTGTATTGTTTTCTAGCTTAAAATGAAAGGTGCCCTTATCAGCTGAATCATCAGCTTCAAAATTAGCGGTGAGATTGGTTGTATTTATGGTGTCACAATTAGGTGCGGTGTCTGCCAGTGTATAGTCAATTTGATCAGCCCCGTCATCGTTGATTGCCTGTTGAAGTGTTTGAGCTTGGCTTGAAATATTATTGCTGCTATCGCCTGAAATAAACGTTTTCAAAACGTTGACGGCATCTTGAGGTGCATCTGTGAGTTGTTGCACCGTATTGATTTCCTGGATCAAGTTAGAAGGATTCCAAATATCAGTGAGCAACTGCGATATACGATCGTAATATTGAGCGCGGGTTGAATCGATGGAAAATAATCGTTTGGCCAAACGATTACTTCGGTACAGTGGGCCGCTGCTTGGTTTTAAAATATTACTGCCGGTGAACGCGGCGTCTAACCCCCATGGTATGTAGTGGAATAAACCGTCATCAGGGTGATGATAAACATAATAATTATTGGCATTGCCCGTGGCAGAATCCCAATTGCCGGTGATGCTATCCATAGCCCAGTACGTTATAAATTCATCCAGAGCCACAACGCCTTCAATTGCCGTTAAAAACTCACCATCATTGGATAAAGCCAATGCGTTTGCCACAGCGGATAAATCACTTCGATCATTGGCGGTTTTATTAGTTTTGAGTTCAAAGGTTGAATTCAGTTGTTGCCCAAAATCGGATAATTGAGCCTCATAGAGGTTGCCTTCTTTATTGTTAAAGACTCGCTCAAGGAAGGGTTTTTTAATGCTTTCCACATGAGTATAAACGCCCATCTCCTCACCGTTCACATACACCTTAGCTAGGCTGCAGCGTGGCACTTTAATGCCCGCTTGAGCATATAATGAGTACGCCAAGCATTGACGGGCATGGGTGGGGTCTTGGCGATTATTATTCAGCGTCATACGTTTGAGGCCTTTAAATAATCGACCTTCAACGGACTCATCAAAGTCCAATTTGAGTGATGGCTTAGTGGGACTTAAAGAGCCCAGGTAACCTTTTTTACGTATGACCACATCGTTTAAGACGGTGCCGTCGATGTTGACCTTGGCATTGAATGTATCGTATTCGAAATCATGGGATGGGCAGCTACTGAGTCCGGTATCTAATGTGCGTCCTTGCGAGGATAGGGTTTGAAACTCACTCTTGGGCATGCTGATTTGCACAATCATCAAGCGCTCGGGATCAAAAGGATCCCCCGTGACGTTACCCAGGTCACTTGGAACAAAAAAATCATCACTATCGGTTGGGCTCTTGCTGCCGGAACCGCAAGCGGTTAATAAGCTGAACACAAGCAGCAGAGGTAGGGTGAAGAGGTGCTTTTCCATGACGATATCCTTTCTCTCAGGCAACACAGGCATTTGTTACAGTTAGGTTATGCCTGTGACGCTTAATGCGAAGCCTACGAAAGGTGTAGGGATGATAATATTTATGTGACGTGCGTCACACTTTTATGGGTGCAGATACGATTATGAGGGATAATGGCTGCATGGGGGTTTGAGCCGAATAAGGGCGGCGGGCCTGCCGCTCATAGACGTTTCATGGTAGAGGGTGTGGAAAGGAGTGTCGAAAGTGAATGCTGGGATTCGGGTGTCTTCAGGAAAGACGACGGGAAAAAGCGTTAAACCGATAAATGGTTGAACAGTAGCGCCGCTTCGGTCCGAGAGTTGATGTGCAATTTGCTGTAAATGTTTTGAATGTGGCGCTTCACCGTGGCTAATGAAATATTCAGAGCGCGGGCGATGTCTTGGTTGCGAAGGCCCAGCGCCAACTGCGCTAATACCTCGGACTCTCTATTCGTTAAGGTATCGAATTGTTTGCGTTTGTTTTGTGCTTGTTCATCAAGCTGCGAGGGTGAGTGTATTGATGGTATCTCTGGCTCAAAGGGATCTGTCACCTTGTGAATGGAGTTGAGCAACTCATGACGCAATGATCTTATGGGCTTAGGAAGATGCGTAAGGGTTTCAAGGGATTCTAAAAGTGGCTCAATGCTCGGTCCGCCGTCCAGAATTAATTGCCTGTAGCCAAATGCAGTCGCTTGCTCTAGTAGTCCTAACAATAACGTACCTGCAATCTCGCGCTGCCCTTGGCCATAATGAACGGCACATTGAAATAATTCTAAGCTTAATCGTCGTGCATGGTTGTTGGATGAGCGCGCTTGCTCGATAAGTTCGCACAGCTCCTCTGATAAATCTTGCCCGCTTAATGTCAGCCCGATTACTTTAATAAAATTTTCAAAGCTTTGTTTGATGGGAAGTGCATCATCGGCATCTTGGTATTGCATGGCCCATAGAATGATTGGCTGTGCATTCTTCGTTTTTAGTGCATGTAAGCATTCTAATATGTGGGTATCTGGCATGGCCGAATAGGCTTCACTCGCACTTTGATTGTGAATATTGTTGGCTTCATATTCATGCATTTGTTTTATGCACAGTAGGGCGTCTTCTTGTTTATCTTGGCTCATTAATAGCTTGAATTTGAAGTGGTATAGATTAAACATGACTTCTCGTGGTTCAGAAAATTCTGTGACGGTTTTTTCTGCTAACTCAAGCATTCCTTGAGCACGTTGATAATCCAATGCTTCAATGTAAAGGTATCCAAGTGATGCGTATAACGAAAATATATTTGGAACATTAAGCGCTCCAATATGGGTTAACCATTTTTTTAGATCTAATAGTAACGCCATAGCTTGTTCTGTTTTACCGGTCTGATATAAACAATGGCTTAACCAAGAGGCGGTACTTATACTGCACAGAATATTGTTTTGCGTACGAGCGATGCGAAGGGCTTCTTGACCTAATTCAAGCGCATTATTTAAGTCCTCATGCATAAAGGAATATACAAATTTTAGATGCATCCACCACGCTTGCATCGGGTGAGAACCATCAAGGTTAAAATCAGGTGAAATACTTTTTATGTTGTGCTTATGACCATCAAATAATGAAATGAGATCTTCAAATACTACGAGAGTACCAGTGACTATATTTAGATCACGGTCATCATGAATACCAAGCTCTAAAAGCAATGAAGAATGATTATCTTCCTCTTGTATTTTTAGTCGATTAAGTGAGGTCTTCGCACAAATAATATAGTGATTAAGAGCCCTTTTTTTATACTGACTAAACGCAATCATGGCTTTGAGCAATGATAGCTTGGGTAGTGATTCAATATAGGATTGAGGGATTTTTTCCAATAAAAAGTTTAGGTAATCTAAACGACTCACGTTCACTTGATCCTCAATCATATACCCTAGTATTAAGGATGCATTAGACCAATCTTTTATTGTGGCAGCCAAAGAGAATGCATCTTCATACTGCTTTTTATCTATGAGCCAGTACATGGCATTTTTCCGTAAAGAAAAAATCAACTCCGGGTCAGACTGATTAAGGTTATGCTCAAGCCAGGTTCTGAAAAGTTCATGCATTTTGACCGTTATAAAATCCGCATTATGAGTGGCATTAACATGCATGATTAAACCTGAAGTGGTTAATTCATCAAACACATCAGGCTCAATGGGTTCAGCTGAAATACCTTGTATTATATTCAAGTTAAAATGGGGCAGGATGCAGGCAATATTTAAAATGCGTTTAATGTTTGGGTTGATGCTTGAGTAAATCTCTTCCATTAAAAACTCAGAAACATAGTCCTGATTGTTTGCATTAATACTGTTAGGTGTTAGAGATGATGCACTTTGTGAGATCGCTAGCAATTGCACCACGGCAGGCCAACCCTGACTAATATTAAAAATATGATGAATCTCTTCATCGCTTCGCGGTCTTTCCGGGTGAATATTTAATACGTCTTTGCATTCTTCAACCGTGTAATTGAGTTGTGCGCTGGTGATTAGAAATACAGATTTTTTACTGAGTCTGCTTGGGATACTTAAGTCAGGCAGGGTGCGACTTGAGATAACCACTTGAAGCCAATACGGTTTATGATCAATAAGACGAGCAAGTGACGCGAGTATCTTTTTGTTTTTGATATGATGAAAGTCATCCAACACCAATACACAATGATTGGGTCGATTTCGGCTTCGGGTAAAGGCGTGTAAGGCGGTGATGATGCCATCACAAATGGGGGTCACATCTTCTATATAGCGGTTGTCCAGCAAAGGTTGTACGGCTTGTGTCACCTTGGGCGATAAACCGTTAAAGCTGGCACAGATATATTGCCAAAACTCACTGGGGACATCATTCATTTCATCTAAAGTAAGCCAG
The DNA here is from genome assembly GCA_002683575.1 of Bermanella sp. Lineage (GTDB taxonomy): Bacteria > Pseudomonadota > Gammaproteobacteria > Pseudomonadales > Oceanobacteraceae > Bermanella. The sequence goes on along the minus strand of NYTP01000052.1, from coordinate 26,332 downwards.
CAAACGTGCTGATCGCTATGACTCAACCAATCATAAATCAAATGAGTTTTACCAAATCCTGCAGCCGCTTGTATCACAATCAAGGGGTAATCAGATGCGTCGTGTAGCTGCTTAACCAGAGTCTGCCTATGAACTACTTGGTTCAAGTTGGGCATGGTTAATTTATTGACGAGAAGGGGGTGATTCATGGTCATTGGCCAGAGAGTTTCTGGCCAAAAGAGTAAACACAGTTGTACGAATTAGCAAATGCCCGTATTGGCACATATGAAATGCGTTATTCGTATTTCATCGCTTCAAATAAACGCAGCTTAACTTGCCCTGCTTTTTTCTCTCGATGCAAACGCCAGTGTTTTGGGATATTCAATTCGCCCAGTTCTTGCTCACTTTCAATGTAAACCCAGCCACCTGCCTTAATCAGTTGCTGTTGATCAATGAGTGCAAGGCAATCCGGTAATAAGCCTTTACCAAATGGCGGGTCTAAGAAAATAATATCAAAGGGTGTTGAGAACGTGGTTAAAATTTGAAGTGCATCACCCATATGTACACGGCTGTTTGTGGTGCCTAAGGTTGTTGCATTTTCTTGTAACTGTTTAGCTGCTTTTTGGCTGCGTTCCACAAAGTTTACTTCCCCTGCCTCGCGGGATAAGGCTTCAAACCCTAATGCGCCAGAGCCAGCAAATAGATCTAAAACTTGTGCACCGGGTAGATACGGTTGAAGCCAGTTAAAAACGGTTTCACGTACTCGGTCGGTGGTGGGGCGAAGGCCTTCTACATCTGGGAAGGGCAAAAGACGAGAGCGCCATTGTCCACCTATGATACGTAAACGATTACCTGTGTGCTTAGCCATGAATTACCTGTAACAAATACTAGTGTGTGGGTGCTTGTAACCACTGTTTTTTCGCGTTCTGCCAATCACTGTGCTGCCAATTTTCGATAATGGAAAACTGCTCGTGCAAAAAACTGCTGGGCAGGTGATAACGATTTAACCAGACCAACAGCTTACTCAGGGATTGTGCTGTTTGCGTTCGCGCGAGGGCGTCTTTAATGCTCCGACGTTTTGCTTGGCGCATGATATCCGAATCTAGTTCTGTGTCTATGCTGCTTAATAAACTGGGCCACTGTTCAATCACTAGNCTGTTGTTGCTCGCTGCGGTAATAAATTGCATTGGGTTTGGTTGTAANTGTTTAAGGGTATTGAGCATGATCATTTGCTGGATAACNTGAGGGGNATTTTCATAACTGCCCGCTAGCACCAACACCGCTGTGCTGGCTTTGTGATAAATACCGGTTTTATGAGAGGGATGATGCGTTTGTGAATCCGCTTTAAACGGGCTTTTGGGCAATAATGACTCCATGATGACCTGAGCGGCTTGCTCGTTAATATTGCCGGTGATACTGGCGAATAAGCGGGCAGGGTGTAAAAAGCCTTGTTGATATTTTTGAATGCTGGCTCGATGAATGCCACCGATGCTGTCTAGTGAGCCTTGTGCGGGCCCTTCATAGGCATGGCCTGCATAGGCTTGTTGCCAAAGCTCGTCTAAGTGATTGGGTAAGATTTTTTTAGCGCTACTTAGAGCATCACTGGCCAATAATGGGCGGTAAATCCATTGGCGTAAGCGCTTAATTTGCTGGTTCATTTCTAATGCATCGGTACTTAGACGAATGCTTATTTCAATGTAATCCGGACTAAGTGACGCTTTAGCGGGCAGCGTCATTTTTCGCGCTTGGTGATTTAATAGGCTAACCAATAACTGACTTGTCCCCGGTGTAAAGGGGGCCTGATTAAAGCTAAACCCGGCCAAATAATGCAGTTGAATGTAAACATGGTCATCCAATACAGGATGAAACCAGACACGAGCATCGCTGTCGGTTTGCCAAATGCTGACATCCAGTCGAGGCACGGGCGGTACATCGATGTGATCTTTTTCTTGGGTCGTTTGGCCGAATATTAAGATCAGAATCACACAGGCAAGAATCAGAATATTTAAACTGGTGCGGCTAAATGTGGGTTGGTGGTCAGTGGGCATACTCTGTCCTTAGCGGCCGAGTTTTTATTATTGTGGCCTAACTGATAGCGGTATTTAAAGGCGACTAATGTTAGGATAGCCCTTTTATAGCATTAGGTGGAACAAGGCCCATGTTTGGCTGGGGAAAATCGAAAAAAAAGGCGCAAAACGCCGTTAAGCCTCAACCGACAGACAATGCGGTTGAACAAGAAGTAGTCGAACAGGCACCGCAGCCTACGACTGAAGTGACAGAGCAAGCATCACAAGAAGCACCACTAGAAAACCCGGTGCAGGCAGTTGAGCCCTCAAAGGCGGTCACAGAAGAACAGAACAAAGAAGCAGAACCTGCGGCGAAGACCGGTTTTTTTGCACGCATTAAAGCGGGTTTATCGCGCACCCGTTCAGGTCTTGCTGATGGCCTTGGTGATCTATTACTGGGCAAAAAAGAAATTGATGATGACCTTTTAGAGGACATCGAAACTCAATTACTCATGGCCGATATCGGTGTGGCGGCTACCCAAGACATTATCAATGACTTAACCGCTCGCGCATCACGTAAAGAGCTAAAAGATTCCGGCGCTCTTTATGAAGCATTAAAGGTAAGCCTCACTGAGTTGCTCGAACCCTGCCATGCTCCGCTTGAGATCCCTCAATCCGATACCCCATTTGTGATTTTAATGGTGGGTGTCAACGGTGTGGGTAAAACCACCACCATCGGCAAAATGGCAAAACGCTTTCAAGCCCAAGGCAAGTCTGTGATGTTGGCCGCAGGTGATACCTTCCGTGCTGCGGCGGTTGAGCAGTTACAAACCTGGGGTGAGCGTAATAACGTTCAAGTGGTAGCACAGCATACCGGTGCTGACAGCGCATCAGTGATCTTTGATGCGGTACAAAGTGCTAAAGCGAAAAAAGTAGATGTGCTGATTGCCGATACGGCGGGGCGTTTACAAAACAAAGCTCATTTAATGCAAGAGTTAGAAAAAGTGGTACGCGTCATGAAGAAAATTGACGAAAGTGCCCCCCATGAAGTCATGCTGGTGCTCGATGCCGGTACCGGCCAAAACGCCCTTAGCCAGGCTAAATTGTTCCAGCAAGCCGTGGGTGTGAACAGTATTAGCCTGAGTAAACTCGATGGCACCGCCAAAGGTGGTGTGATTTTCGCAATCGCAAAAGAATTAGCATTGCCGGTGCGCTTCATTGGCGTAGGTGAGCAGATAGATGATTTGCGTCCATTTGATCGTGAGCAGTTTATCAACGCGCTCTTTGCTGACGATTAACTAGGACCGTCAAACACATATAATAATAACAAGGGTGGTTTGTGGCACACGTTCAATTTGATCGAGTCAGTAAAAGTTATCCCGGCGGACATCACGCCCTAACGGATTTGAGCTTTGAGCTTGCCAAGGGTGAGATGGCCTTCTTAACCGGCCACTCTGGTGCGGGTAAATCCACCTTGCTTAAGCTCATCATGTTGATGGAAAAAGCCAGCAAGGGTGAAGTACTCATTGACGGCGTCAATCTAGCGCGCGTCTCCAATAGCCAAATTCCCTACCATCGTCGCCGTGTGGGCGTCGTTTTTCAGAACCACCAATTATTGTTTGATCGCAGTGTATTTGAGAACGTTGCCTTACCCTTGCGCATCAGTGGTTATACCAGTCGAGATCTTGAGCGCCGTGTGCGTGCAGCACTGGATAAAGTCGGGCTACTGAGCAAAGAAAAACAAAACCCCATCGAGTTAAGTGGTGGTGAGCAGCAGCGTGTGGGCATTGCTCGCGCTGTGGTGAATAAACCCAGTCTGATATTGGCAGATGAGCCCACCGGCAACCTTGACCCTAAATTGTCCAGTGAAATTATGGGGCTCTTTGAGCAGTTTAATGCGGTAGGGGTATCAGTGTTAGTGGCCAGCCATGATTTACCCTTGATAAACCGTATGGGATACCGGGTGATTGGTTTGAGTAACGGCCGCTTTGCAGGCGAGCGAGCGGCGGGGGTGGTTGCAGGGGGTGATCGTGGCTAAACCATCGACAAAACCCAGTAATCAACAAAGCCGTGTCACCCTGACTAGCCAAAGTTCGGCCTATTTTCAGCACCATAAGCTCATGGCATTGGACAGTCTTAAGCGCTTACTAGCACAGCCTGGTTCGAGCTTAATGACGTGGTTAGTACTCGCTATCGCCTTGTCTTTGCCCATGACTCTGTATGTTTCTCTGGAAAACGTGAAGCAACTGAGCCGAAATTGGGACCAAACCAGTCAAATCAGTGTGTACCTAAAAAAGGGCGTTTTAGAGCGCTTTGCCAATGAAATGACCCAAGAGATTGCCACCTGGCCCAATGTGAGCAGCGCAGCCTATATTGGGCCAGATCAAGCCTTGAAAGAATTCAGTGCCAGTACCGGCTTAAGTGATGTAATTTTTGGGCTGGCGGATAATCCCTTGCCTGGGGTGATCAGTGTGATTCCACGTCTTGCAAATCAAGATGAAAATACCCTTGAGCAATTACAAATAAAGCTTCAAGAACAGCGTCATGTGGAGTCCGTCCAGCTGGATCTCATGTGGGTAAAACGCCTTTACCAGTTCATGGAGCTAGGGCAGCGCTTGGTTTGGGCGTTGGCGGCGCTACTGGGTTTGGCTGTGCTGTTAATCATCGGAAACACCATTCGCTTATCCATTGAAAGCCGCCGTGATGAAATTCGTGTCGTCAAACTGGTGGGCGGCACGGATGCGTTTGTGCGTCGGCCATTCCTATATACTGGCCTTTGGTTCGGTCTAGGTGGCGGGCTTATTGCTTGGATATTACTAAGCGCGGGCCTTTATTGGTTATCTGGCCCAGTTGAGCAGTTAATTAGCCTGTATGGCAGTGAATTTACCCTGCAAGGCTTAGGCTTTGTGGATAGTTTATTACTGATTTTTGACGGTGTGGTGCTTGGCTGGCTCGGTGCTTGGCTTGCGGTTTCTCGGCACTTAAGCCGTATTGAGCCCTAGCTTGAGACATTGGCCAAGAGTGTCTCAATGCAGCAACAAATAGTTGCTAGCATATAAGTAAATGGAACTATCTATACCCTTGGCGCTCAAAATTCTCAGTGCTACACTGCACCAAGATAAATGTTCTACATATGATTACTTTAGGAGAACACCTTAACAATGAACACAAGCTTGATGGCCCAAAACATCGCTAGCCTTACTCCAGGTCGTGACCTAGATGGCTATCTAAATGCGATCGGCGGCATTGCTGTGTTGACCGCTGATGAAGAGAAAGAACTAGCGGAACGCTTATATTACGAAGAAGACATCAACGCAGCTCGTCACTTGGTTGTCTCTCACCTGCGCTTTGTTGTGCATATTGCCAAAAGTTACAGCGGTTATGGCTTGAACCAGTCAGACCTGATCCAAGAAGGCAATGTGGGCTTGATGAAGGCAGTCAAACGCTTTAACCCAGAAGTAGGCGTGCGTCTTGTGAGCTTTGCGGTTCACTGGATCAAAGCTGAAATCCATGAATTCATCCTTAAAAACTGGCGCATTGTCAAAGTCGCCACCACCAAGGCACAGCGTAAGTTGTTCTTTAACTTGCGCAGCGCTAAGAAAAAAATGGGCTGGTTGAATGAATCTGAAGCACAAACCATTGCTGACGATCTAGGCGTATCCCTTCGGGAAGTAAAAGAAATGGAAGGTCGTTTGACCTCCCATGACACCGCTTTTGATAGCCCTGTGGCGGACGATGATGACACCGCGTATCAAGCGCCGGTGAATTACATCGAAGATCACAGCTTTGACCCTGCCGTGGCGGTTGAAAACGCTGATTACGAGCAAGACAGCACTGCACGACTTCAAGATGCCATGCTGGAGCTGGATGATCGCAGTAAAGATATTCTTATGCGCCGCTGGTTGCATGAAGAAAAAGCCACCTTACATGAGCTAGCCGCTGAATACGGTGTCTCTGCTGAGCGCATTCGCCAGTTAGAGAAAAACGCCATGAACAAGGTGAAAGGTCTGATTCAAGCAGACGCTTGATCTACCTTGACCAGTAAAAGGCCCGCTTAGTCGGGCCTTTTTTGTTTTAGCGTTTTCTCTAACCTCCATTTAACCCACTGCCTGCACGTTACCGTTATGATTAACTCTCTGCTTCGTTCAAAAAATATTCTTATCCTTGCAGCATTAATGGGCTTTTTAAGCGTGGCCATTGGTGCGTTTGCCGCCCATGCATTGAAAAACTTACTCCCCAGCTATGCCCTTATGTGGGTGGATACTGGTGTGAAATATCAAATGTTTCATGGTGGAGTGCTGCTTATTTTGGGTTTTGTTCTTAAACAATGGCCTGCGTGGACAATGATTAAGTGGGCTGCGGCCAGTTTTCTTGTGGGAGTCCTACTGTTTAGCGGCAGTTTATATATAATGGCGGCCACCCAGATTAAGGCCTTGGGCATGATCACGCCAATTGGCGGTATTGCCCTATTAGTTGGCTGGCTGTGTTTGCTGATTGCGGCATTCAAACAGCCCGAATGAGAACACTATGACAGATAAAGATACCCAACCAATCGAAACGCCAAGCGAGATTGAAAAAGATCATAGCGGCGCGCCCAAAGATGTGGCCTTTGCAAAACGCATTAAAAGCTTTGTTGTGCGAGCAGGGCGCATGACCGAGCTGCAGCGTGAAACGTACACACGTCATATGTCCGAAAAGGGTCTGACCCTCGACATGGGCATGCTGGATTATGCATCAGTATTTGGTAACGATAACCCAGTGGTACTGGAAATCGGATTTGGCATGGGCAAAAGCTTGGTGGAAATGTGCCAAGCGAATCCAGAGCTTAATTACATAGGCATTGAAGTACATACACCGGGCGTCGCTAAGCTATTACGCGACGCTGAAGATTTTGGTGTGGAGAATTTACGTGTATTTGAATGCGATGCCATCGAAGTATTAGAGCAATGTATCCCTGATGGTTCGTTGCAAACTATGCAGCTGTATTTCCCAGACCCTTGGCATAAAAAACGTCATAATAAACGCCGCATTGTGCAAGCCAAGTTTGCTCAAGATATACGTAAAAAACTTAAAATGGGTGGTACTTTTCATATGGCCACTGATTGGGAGCCTTATGCCGAGCACATGCTTGAAGTGATGGATGCGGCTGAAGGGTATGAAAATATAACGGGGAAGGGTAAGTATCATCCCCGCCCGGATTTTCGCCCACTCACTAAGTTTGAAAATCGTGGTGAAAAATTGGGCCACGGCGTGTGGGACTTAATCTACACCCGCATAGCATAATTATTTACAACTTATCCGAATAAGTAGGGATGAATCATGTCATTAAAGAAAGATAAAGAAAAAGTATTTGGTGGTGAGTTTACCGAAGAAAGCATGCGCTTTTTCTTAGAAAGCAAAAGCTATGACGGTACTGATGTTGATTTTATTAATATTCTAAAAGCTTACCAGCACATGACGCCGGAAATTTTTGCACAGTTTGTTGAATTCTTTAAAGAAGAAGGCCACAACGTGAATGCAAAAAACCTTGAAGGCGAAAGTGCGTTAGCGGTGATTGCATCTCATGAGCCAGGCAAGCCTTATGCAGAAGCGTTAAAGGCGGCGGGTGCGGCCTAAGCTATATTGCACTCGAAAAAAAGGGAGCCTGAGGCTCCCTTTTTTATTTTATTAAATAACTATCCCTAGAGAAAGCGCTCAAGTAATTCATTCAAAAACAATTGACCTTGTGAAGTGGTTTTTAATTTATGGCCAGATTCAAGCAGTCCTTTAGCAACCAAGCTTTCCACTTTTTGTTCGATTTGATCATAAGCCAAACCTGTACGCTTACTGAATAACGACTTGTCCACGCCATGAAATAAACGCAAAGCATTCATTAAAAATTCTAAATCACGATCTTCGATTTCAATGTTGTCTTGTACCACTAAGAATCGTTTGGCTAAATTCAAATAATCCTTTGGTAAGCGGGTTTTGGCGGTACGGTAAACTTTACTTTGGTTTATATCATCGTGGGGAATCGTCAGCTTACCATGGGCCCCCGCTCCAATGCCGAGGTAATCACCAAATTGCCAATAGTTTAAATTGTGTTTGGCTTGCTTATCTTGTTTGGCATAGGCCGAGATTTCATATTGATCATAACCATTGTCAGCTAATAATTTTTGCCCTGCTTCTTGTATGGTCCACAGGGTTTCATCTTGTGGTAAAACCGGCGGGCGTTTAAAAAACTCCGTGTTGGGCTCAATGGTGAGTTGATACCAGCTTAAGTGGGTGGGGTTAAGATCAATGCCCTGTTGTAAATCCGCAAGGGCATGCTCTAAGGTTTGATCTGGCAGGCCATGCATAAAGTCTAAATTGAAGTTATCAAATCCTGCGGCTTTCGCCATATTAACAGCGTTAATGGCTTCTTGGCCTGAGTGAATGCGACCGAGATGTTTAAGCTGATGATCCTGAAAACTTTGAATGCCGATAGATAAACGGTTGATGCCCAGTTTACGATAACCTTCAAATTTGTCTGCTTCGAAGGTACCAGGGTTCGCTTCCATGGTGATTTCAATATCATCACTAAAGCGTAAACGTTTTTGTAGGCCAGCAAATAAATCTTGGTAGGCTTGCACACTCAAAAGCGATGGGGTGCCGCCACCGATAAATATGCTGTGTATGGGCCGGTTTGCGACACCTTGTTCGCTTAGCCAAGCAAGGTCCACATCAAGGTCATCAAGTAATGCACAGACATACTCTGCTTCAGGCAGAGTTGAATCGGCCTTGTGACTATTAAAATCACAATACGGACATTTGCGTACGCACCATGGCACATGTATGTAGAGGGAAAGTGGTGGCAGCGTCATAGCAGAACGTTCAGTGGCCAACATTACAGACGGAAAACCTGTTTCAGTTGTTCAATGGCTTGGCCGCGATGACTGATTTTATTCTTTTCTTCTTTGCTTAACTGGGCCGACGTACAGTTTAAGGCTTCAATGAAAAATAACGGGTCATAACCAAACCCTCCTTCACCATCGAGCTCGCTTTTAATTACACCTTCCCAAGTACCTTGGCAAATTAATGGGTTGGGGTCTTTGGCATGACGCACATAAGCCAGCACACAGTGAAAACGAGCACTGCGGTTTTCAATCTGAACATCTTTTAAGGCATTGAGCAGTTTCATGTTGTTTTTTTCGTCACTGCTTGGCCCAGCTTCCCCATCCATAATGCTATAGCGGGCGCTGTATATGCCTGGTGCACCATCGAGTGCATCTACCTCTAAACCGCTGTCATCGGCTAGGGCGGGCAAGCCTGTGGCCAGGCTTGCATGACGGGCTTTAAGTATGGCGTTCTCAATAAAACTCAAACCTGTTTCATCGGCATCTTGCACGTCAAATTCATGTTGAGGAATGAGTTCAACATCAAACCCATCGAGTGCATTTTGCAGCTCAGCAAGTTTTCCCTTATTACCACTGGCAAGAACAATTGATTGTTTAGACATAATAGAGGCTTTTATAAATTGAACAGAAAAGCCGCAATTAAATGCGGCTGATGTGAATGGTAAGAGTGCGTTTTACTCGCCGCGATAAAAGCGCTGAGAGAAATTTACATCATAGGCACGGGTTTGGCCGTCTGGTGTGACTTTTAAGTTAAAGCGATACATATCTTGGTCATAAAAGTCGAAGGTGCTGTAAAAATAAAGCGCACTGGTTTCTTGTACGCGAGTAAAGCTTAGCGTTTGAGACTGGCCTATTAAGTTTGACATAGTGCCCTCAATCTTTGCGTTCCAAGCAACCGGTAACGGACCCAGACCTTTTTTTAGTACGCTGATATTTAAAAAACCAATATTACGGCTGCGGGTAATGCCATAAAGTTTGGCGACATCTTTATCCAGTTCGCTGCTGGTTAAGCCGATAAAGTGGACTTCATAATCACCAAAGACTTGTTTCTGCTCCCCCTGAATATCGGCAAAGCTTAGATTGGTCAGTAATAATAAACAGCTTGCTAAAAATAGACGCATTATATTTTTTACTCCTAACGGGTGACTCGGTACATGGCAATCTCACCTAACAGGTTAGGCCATAAACGAGTGGATAGCGACTCGGTATGACGGCTGTCTACAACCGTCCGCTCAACAATGGTAAGACCTTGATCGCGGCAAAGGTTTTCAAAGTCGTGGAAAGTACACATATGAATATTGGGCGTGTCATACCAGTTATAGGGTAAGGTTTTCGACATGGGCATTGCGCCCTTTGCCATGAGGTAAAAACGGGTACGCCAATAGCCAAAATTAGGGAAGGTGATGATGGCTTCTTTGCCCACGCGTAACATGTCATCTAATAATATATCTGGTCGACGCACGGCCTGAAGCGCCTGGGTCATGACAACGGTGTCCACACTACTGTCTTTAAAGTGTTCTAAGCCATGGTTAAGGTCATGCTCAATTACATTCAAGCCTTTTTCAATACAGCTGACGATGCAATCTGGGTTAATTTCTAAGCCATAACCTTGGCATTGTTTTTCAGTCTTTAAGTGAGCCAGTAAATCCCCGTGACCACAGCCTAAATCCAGGACTTGGCTGTTTGGTTGGATCCAGCGTTCAATAATTTTTAAATCACTGCGTAACGAGGTGGGCTGTTGATTCAGCGGTTGTTGGTTCATAGCGCAAGCTCCTTAGCAACACGCTCCATGTAGGCGGTAAAGAGTTTAACGTATCGAGGGATGGGAATTAAAAACGCATCGTGACCCTTCTCCGATTCAATACGGGCATAAGCCACTTCTTTATCCGCTTCGATTAAAGCATCCACAATTTCTTCGCTACGTTCAGGGCTAAAACGCCAGTCCGTGGTGAAGCTCACCACTAAAAACTTACATTTAGCATGGCTTAAGCATTTGGCTAAATCGTTCTCGTAATATTGAGAGGGATCAAAATAATCCAAGGCCTTAGTCATCAATAAATAGGTGTTGGCATCGAAGGTGGTGGAGAATTTTTTACCTTGATAATGCAGGTAACTCTCCACTTCGAATTCTGGGGTGTAATCGTAACTGACCTGATCCGCTTTTAAGTCACGACCAAATTTCTCACCCATGGCGTCATCACTCAAGTACGTAAGGTGTGCCAGCATACGCGCCTGCATTAAACCGGCCTTAGGAATGGTGTCATGTTTTAAATAATGGCCGTCATGGAAGTCTGGATCACTCATGATGGCGTTACGCGCCACTTCATTAAACGCAATATTTTGTGCGCTGAGTTTCGGTGCTGAAGCGATGACCACACTATTGTGTAAGCGCTCTGGGTACTGAATCGCCCAGCGCATGGCTTGCATGCCACCAAGGCTACCACCGACAACCGCGGCAAACTTTTCTATGCCTAGGTAATCCGCTAAGCGTGCTTGGCTTTCTACCCAATCGCGAACGCGCACCATGGGGAAGTCGCTGCCATAAGGCTCACCCGTTGCTGGGTTGATGGAGGTAGGCCCAGTACTGCCATGACAACCACCTAGGTTATTCAGGGCAATGACAAAAAACTTGTTGGTATCAATGGCTTTATTTGGGCCAATGCAGCTGTCCCACCAGCCTGGTTTTTTATCATCAGTACTGTGATAACCAGCGGCATGATGATGGCCGCTTAATGCATGGCAAATTAATACAGCATTGGATTTGTCGGCGTTGAGTTCACCATAGGTTTCATACATGAGCTCATAACGCTCAAGAATTTTACCGCTGCGCAGTTCTAGTGGTTCGTTGAAAATGGCAATTTGAGGCGTGACTACGCCAACTGAATTGGCAGGTATTTCTTGCGGCATTCAATTGGTCCTGCATGAAGTAGAGAAGAAATTCTGAAAGGCGCAGTGTACGGCACTGCGCGCTAAAAATCCCCTTTAACGGTACTAAAGACCGATAATAAACCCAGGGGCGCCAGTTTGACGCGCGGTTGAAATTAATAATATTTCAAACACGTTAATCGTTAAAAATAAAATAATTGGGCTAATATCAAAGCCGCCCATATCCGGTAAGAGTTTACGGATGGGTGCCATAACGGGTTCTAAAATTTGGCGCAATAAAAGCAAAGCAGGGTTACCACTTTGCGGTGCCAGCCAACTGGAGATAACCATGATTAGCAGTCCCCAGAAATATAATTTTAAAAACAAACCTGATGTACCCAGTAACGCCCAGACAGCAATGTTTGCCCAAGGCAAGCCATAGCCTGCAATGAGTAAACTCAAAGATATGGCCACTATTTGCACGATAATAAGCAATGCAATGGCGGCCCAATCAAAGCCAGCAAAGCCAGGAATCACTTTACGTAAAGGAATGATCAAAGGGTTGGATGCTTTCACCACAAATTGACTGATGGGGTTATAAAAATCGGCTTTCACAGCTTGCAATAAAAAGCGTAAAAGAACGATAAATAAGAAAAACCCGGCTGCTGCGTTGACCAGCAGTAAACCGATTTGTGCCGATGCTGATTCCATTTGATGCTCCTCTCTTAATTAATTACTTAGCCAAAGCAGCTTGCTGAATGTCAGTGAGTTCGGCAATGCCTTTTTTGGCAAGTTCCAGCATGGCGTTTAATTCAGTTGGCTGAAATGGCTCGCCTTCAGCGGTACCTTGAATTTCGATGAAACCGCCATTGTCCGCCATGATTACGTTCAAGTCTGTTTCGGCGTTGCTGTCTTCAGCGTAGTCTAAATCCAAAACCGCTTCGCCATTGTAAACACCAACAGATACCGCACCGATCATGTACTTCATAGGGCTGGCTTTAAGTTGGCCGTTTTCAATCATGTGGTTGATAGCGTCGACCAAGGCAACACATGCACCAGTAATAGAGGCCGTACGGGTGCCGCCGTCTGCTTGGATCACATCACAGTCGATGGTGATGGAGTTTTCACCGAGCGCTTTTAGATCGATGGCGGCGCGTAAAGAGCGGCCAATTAAGCGGCTGATCTCAACGGTACGACCCGCTTGCTTGCCTTTAGCCGCTTCACGCATCATACGAGAACCGGTAGAGCGTGGCAGCATACCGTATTCAGCGGTTACCCAGCCTTGGCCTTGGCCACGTAAAAAGCTCGGCACACGTGTTTCAACACTGGCCGTACAAATGACTTTCGTATCACCAAATTCAACCAATACAGAGCCTTCAGCATGCTTGGTGAAGTTACGGGTGATTTTCACTTCGCGCAGTTGGTCTAGGGAGCGTCCGCTTGGTCTCATGGTATTCTCGATTCGATAAATGTCAGTGCATTATACTGGCCTTAGCCATAAGGCCAAGGCAGATTTAACTTAGTTTAGAGTCATTACAATAATATAAAATCTAAGCTTTGGTGCGAGTGGTGTTTGCTTGTATAAAATACAAACGATTATGCAGTGATGCTTTAATACTCATTAGGTTAAAGTCATCGGTGCAGGTAAAATTACCCGATTAATGTATCAGGAGCTTAGTATGCATAGCATGACCGCGTTTGCCCGTACCGATTTGCAAACGGAAGTAGGCAGCTTTACTTGGGAGATCCGTTCGGTTAATTCTCGTTACTTGGAGTTGCACTTTCGTTTGCCTGACACACTAAGAGGTGTTGAAGCTCAAGTACGAGAGGTATTACGCCAGAAGCTACAGCGCGGCAAGGTTGAGTGCAGCTTGAAGTTCACACCACATATTCAATCTCAAGGAATGAGTGTGAATGAGGCGCTGGTAAACCAGCTCAATGGCGCAGCGGATCATGTTCATAGTTTGATTGGTCCTGGCAACGCGCTCAATGCACTGGAAATTTTAAAATGGCCAGGTGTATTAGAACAGCCCAGTCTAGACAGCAAAGCGATCGAACAGGATGCGTTAAGTGTGTTCGATGAAACACTGAAACAGCTAATCGAAATGCGAGAGCGCGAGGGTGCGGCTCTTGAACAATTTATTAGCCAACGGTTATCGGCCATTGAAGAGCAGGTGGCCAAGGTGAACGATTTATTGCCACAGATCATATCGGCTCAGCGAGCATCCTTACTCAGTAAGCTCAGTGAGCTAAAACAGCAAGTGGATGCTGAACGCTTTGAGCAAGAAATGGTGATTTTGCTGAATAAGGCCGATGTGGATGAAGAGCTGGACCGGCTCAAGGCACATCTTGCAGAAGTGATGCGCATTTTAAAACAAAAGGGAGCCGTGGGTCGTCGTTTGGATTTTATGATGCAGGAGCTTAATCGCGAAGCAAATACCTTGTCATCTAAATCCATTTCCCACTTAACCACGCAAATTGCGGTTGAGCTAAAAGTGTTGATTGAGCAAATGCGCGAGCAAGTACAAAATATCGAATAATCGACTGATTGCCTAGTATCGTTTGAATGGCCAAGTTTTGTTGTTCAAAGGCTCTGCTAGACTGATTTAAGACACCATTATTTAGGAATCTGTAATGCCCAAGTCCCTCGCCTCTGCGCTGCGCGTTACTGTTTTATATGGTGTCTTTGCTGCGTTGTGGATTGTGTTTTCAGATAAAGCACTTGAGGTCTTAATCACCGATGTAAACATCATGACGCTGGCTCAAACCATCAAAGGTTGGCTGTTTGTCATTATCACCTCAGGTTTACTATTTCTGCTGGTATCCAGCGCGTTTTCAACCATTGAATCTCTCCATCAGATGGACATATTGACCGGGCTAATGCGGCATTTTGCCTTTCAACAAGCCTTGGATAAAGTGCTTCAACAGCGCCACGAGAACCAAGTGTTGGTAGTGATGTATTTGGACTTTTGCGGATTCTCTAAGCTCAATCATCGTCTGGGGTTTGATCAGGCGGATAAGGTGTTGGTAAGTTTCTCTGGGCGTTTACGACAGCTATACAATGCCGATGTGCTGATTGGCCGATTGGGGCCAGATAAATTTGCCGTAGCCCACCTAGTAGAGCGCGCAGGGGATCATGTTGAGCAAGCGACCAATCAGCTTCGTCAAACGTTTGATACCAATGCCCGCGCGAACCAGTTGGAGCTAAAATGTGCCATGGGTGTGGCCATTGAACCCAGTGACGGTAGAACCGCTAAGTTGCTCATGTCCGCAGCGTCCAGTGCTCTCAATAAAGCTAAGTTGGAGCAATCGGACATACAGTTCTTTAACAAGGACCTGTCTCAACAGGAGTCAGAGCGCCAAGCCCTGGTGCATGAGCTGCGACTTGCCCTTAAAAATGAAAGTTTATCCTTGGTGTATCAGCCTCAGTATGACCTAAGCACTCAAACATTAACGGGTGTTGAAGTACTGATACGTTGGCAGCATGCCCGACTGGGTTTTGTGCCGCCGGATCAATTCATCGAGCTGGCCGAAGAAAATAACCTGTGCGATAAGATCTCTGCTTTTGTGATTAAGCGTGCCCATCAAGAGCTCACCGATATGGGCCTGCTTGAAAGCTTGATCCCTCGTGTCTCAGTGAACATATCGGCGGTGGAATTTAACTCCACCGACTTGATGAAAAAACTCATGGTGCAGATTGAAAGGGTCCCAGGCCTTGCTAACAAGATGCAAATTGAAATCACAGAAACCGCGGCGCTTGATGATATTAACAAGAGTGCTCGAATCATTGAGCAGTTAAAGCAAAAAGGCATCCGGTTCTCGGTGGATGACTTTGGTACGGGTTACACCTCGCTTGTCATATTACGGGACCTGCCCATTGATGAAGTGAAAATCGACCGTTCATTTATCTCGTGTTTAAGCGATGATAAAAAATCCCAAGCCATCGTGCAGGCCATTATTACCATGAGTCAGGGTTTTGATATGACCGTTGTGGCGGAGGGCGTAGAAACCGAACAACAGCAAGATATGTTGTATGACTTAGGGTGTGATGAGGCCCAAGGATATTATCTAGCCATGCCCATGGAGATTCATAAACTGGCGGCAACGTTAAGATAAGCCCAGCTAAACCTGCTCGCCTAAGCCCCCTTTGATTTTGCCAAGGACAAAACCTTGCTATCATTAGCTATCTGATCCCGTATTTTTGCTGTAGAGACGTCCCATGACTGCCGGAACCTTATATATTGTCAGCGCCGCATCAGGCACTGGTAAAACCAGCCTATTGAATGTACTGCTGCAACAAACCACTAACGTGGCTGTTTCTGTGAGCCATACCACGCGCGCTATGCGTGAGGGTGAAGAAAACGGTAAGCACTATCACTTTGTAGAAAAGGCCGATTTTGAAGCGCTTATTGGTCAAGGTGATTTTCTTGAGCATGCACAGGTATTTGGTAATTATTATGGCACCAGCCAAAGTGCAGTTCAGCAGCAATTAGCCACGGGTGTGGATGTGATTTTAGAAATTGATTGGCAAGGTGCCCAGCAGGTCCGCCGGTTAATGCCAGAAGCGGTGAGTATTTTTATTTTACCCCCTTCACGCCAAGCATTATTGGATCGCTTAACCGGTCGCGGCCAAGATAGTGAAGAAATCATCACCGGTCGCATGAATGAAGCTGTGAGTGAAATGAGTCACTTCCATGAATACGATTACGTGGTTGTGAATGATAATTTTGAAGTGGCGCTAGGTGAATTGAAGTCCATCTTTCAAACGGAGCGCCTGCGCATTGGCAGTCAAAGCGAGCGCCACAAAGACATGATTACCAACCTGTTAAGCTAAATAGAGCGCAAACAGTACCAATAGTGAAAGGATTCCACCGCGATAGGGTTAAACAATTGGCGTAAACCAGCGGCTTTTTGTAAACTAACCCATCAAACATTGTAAATGGCAGTTCGCTGCCCCATAGATAGAGATTAAATCATGGCTCGCGTAACCGTAGAAGATTGCCTAAACAGCGTAGATAACCGTTTCGAACTTGTAATGCTAGCCAGCAAACGTGCTCGTCAGCTTTCCATGCAAGGTGCTGAGCCATTAGTCGCGCCAGAGAATGACAAGGTAACTGTTATTGCTCTTCGTGAAATTGCAGAAGGCAAAATCACACAAGCATCTATGGCCGCAGCAGAAGCCGCAGCACTAGCCGCTGAGCAAGAGTAAGTATGAGCCCATCCTTACTTTAGCCAGCAAGAATTAGGAGGTAAGGGTGCTTACAGTAGATGCATTAGCCGAGCGCTTAAGCAGCTATTTAGATCCCCAGCAAATCAATCAGGTTTGCCGGGCATACTATTACGCCGAACAGGCCCACGAAGGGCAGTATCGCCGTAGTGGAGATCCCTATATTGTGCACCCGCTGGCGGTGGCCAATATCCTTTCTGAAATGCACATGGACCCCCAAAGCCTAATGGCTGCCATGTTGCATGACGTTATTGAAGATACCGCTGTACCCAAAGAAGCCCTAGTTGAACAGTTCGGTGAAACCGTTTCTGAGCTGGTGGATGGTGTCAGTAAGCTGACCCATATTAAGTTTGAAAGCCAAGAAGAAAAACAAGCCGGTAATTTTCAAAAAATGGCCATGGCCATGGCTCGTGACATCCGCGTGATCTTGGTAAAACTGGCCGATCGCCTGCACAATATGCGCACGCTGGACTCCATGCCGCCAGAGAAAAAACGCCGCATTGCCCGTGAAACCCTCGAAATATATGCCCCCATTGCTAACCGTCTGGGCATTAGTAACATTCGAATCGAGCTAGAAGATTTATGCTTTAACGCCAAATACCCCATGCGCAGCAACATGATTCGCAAGGCGGTAAAATCGGCTCGGGGTAATCGCAGTGAGCTGGTGGATAAAATCAGCAAGGCCATTAAACAGCGCTTAAAAGAAGAAGGTTTGGGCGCGCGCGTCATTGGCCGCGAAAAGCACCTATATTCCATTTATCGCAAAATGAAGGAGCAGAAAAAATCCTTCAAGCAGATCATGGACGTTTACGGCTTCCGCATTATTGTGGATAACGTAGACAGTTGTTACCGCGCACTGGGGTTTATTCATAACCAGTACAAACCGGTACCTGGTCGTTTTAAAGACTATATCGCCATTCCTAAGTCCAACGGCTATCAATCTTTGCATACTTCGGTAGTGGGTTTGGGTGGTGTGCATATTGAAATTCAGATTCGCACCGAAGAAATGGAAGCCATGGCCCATAACGGCATCGCGGCCCATTGGCTGTATAAAGATGAAGAAGGCGAAACCGAAAGCAAAGGCAACAAGCGCGCCCGACAATGGGTACAAGGCTTGTTAGAGTTGCAACAGCGTGCCGGCAACCCGCAAGAGTTCATTGAAAGTGTGAAAGTGGATTTATTCCCCGACGATATTTATATCTTCACACCTAAAGGACGCATTGTTGAAATGCCTAAAGAGAGCACCGTGGTGGACTTTGCCTACAGTGTTCACACCGATGTTGGTAACTCTTGTGTGGGTTGTCGGATCGATCACCAACTGGCGCCATTAAGTACCAAGCTGGTAAGTGGTCAGAGTGTTGAGATTATTACCGCGCCGGGTGCGAGCCCTAACCCGTCTTGGTTGAATTTTGTGGTGACATCGAAAGCGCGCAGTAATATTCGCCATTACCTTAAAAACCAAAAACAAGATGAATCGGTTTTATTGGGCCGCCGCCTACTGGCCAGTGCTTTGAGTATGTTCCATTTGAATCTAGATGAAATTGATGCCATTCATCTTGAACAGTTATTAAAAGAATTTAACGTTAAGCAGTTAGAAACCTTACTGGAAGAAATTGGCTTAGGCTCTCGCGCACCTCAGGCCATTGCCCGCCGACTTGCCGTGTTTGTACTGGGCAAAGAGGACGGTGTGAGCTCCATCAGTAGTGAGGGCGTATTTAGCATTAACGGTAAAGAAGGCGGTGTGGTGAGTTATGCAAAATGTTGCAGCCCCATACCCGGTGATCAAATTGTCGGGTACTCCAGTTCTGGCCGTGGCTTAGTGGTGCACTCAAATACCTGTAAGAACATGCTAGAACTGATTGATCAAACCGATAAGTGTTTACCACTCATATGGGATGATAAAATCAAAGAAGATTTCTCGGTGACACTGCGCGCCTGGGTCGAAAACGGTCGTGGCTTAGTGGCACAAATGGCGGCGGCTGTGACCGACGCCGATGGTAATCTTGAGCAAATCAGCGTGGAAGACAAGGACGCTAAGTTGAGCGTCATGAGCTTGCGCATTGGTGTGCATGGACGTAAACACCTAGCCGATGTCATGCGTAAATTACGTAAAAATAAATCAGTGAATAAAATCACACGATTGAAAAACGCAAACCGGTAAACGCGTATTGTATCGTGAATGATTAAAACCCATATGTGCTCACACATGTGGGTTTTTGCTAATTAGACCCACCAAATATTATAAAAAACCTGAATATATTTAGGAGCCAACATGAAAGAAATCATCAGTACAGAAAAAGCACCTCAAGCCATTGGTACTTATTCACAAGCAGTCAAGGTGGGTAAAACTGTTTATCTTTCTGGGCAAATTCCACTAGTACCAGAAACCATGGAAATGGTGGGTGGCACATTTGAAGATAATGTACGTCGTGTATTTGATAACTTAACCGCAGTATGTGAAGCAGCGGGCGGTACATTACAAGACATCGCAAAATTAAATATCTTTTTAACCGACCTTGGCAACTTTGCCAAAGTGAATGCCATTATGGCGGAATATTTTGAGCAGCCATATCCTGCTCGCGCAGCGGTGCAAATTTCGGCATTACCGAAAGATGCCGAAGTGGAAATGGATGGTGTTTTAGAGTTACCTTGATTTACAAATGTGAGATGTTGGGTGTGAGATGAAATACGTTCTAAGAACATCATGACCGTTGTACGAGGTTGCCTAGCGACCGATTGAGCCTTTATGAGAAATCATAAGGGCTTTTTATTTAATATCGTTAAAAAGGATTTTTTAGTGAGGAAATTATTTCTAGTTCTTTTGCTCAATATTTTACTTCTACCTTATAGCGTATCTGACACATTGTTAGGCGAAGACTTTTATGGTGAATGGTCAACTGCAAACTCATATTTAAAACCTAAAAGGCAGATACTTAGTATCAGTAAAAAAGGAGGGAGTTGGACTCGAATTAACGAGGAGGGCAGTCATGAAATTGTAATCGTTAATAGAGATGAAATTAGTATTTCAGATGATGTATTAACTTTTAGCTATATAGATGAAATTAGGAAAATTAAATTTAAGTTTATTCTCGCCGGCTGGAAGGTAAATAAAGACAAGAGAATGTTTGGTACGGTGTATTTATATCAGTATCGAATTGATCAATATCAGTTGTTTAATGCGTATCCTGTATCTTATGAGGATGGTATTGAAAGCATACCTAATCAGGTTTTTTGGAAGTATTTTAGAAGTCCAAAATTAGAAAAAGTAGACACTAAGTACATCTCAAATCTTGAGGCTGATTTAAAGGAGGTCAATAATATTGAAATCTATCAAGATGATTTATGGGTGATGTATCATCATGCTGCGTTAAAAAAATCAATTTATATATCCCGTGATACGAATCCTGTTCACCCTGCTGCAATTGGTTTTTTTGGTTTTAATGAGAAATCGAATAAGGTAAAAATATTTTCAAAATACACTGGTTCAGAATCTGTTTTTTTACAACACGAAAGTCAATTTAAAAAGGATATAAATCTAGAATATGATCAGACTTATAATTCTTTGAAGGAAGTGATAAAGAATATAGGGTCGGATGTCGATTAGCATGCCAGTCTGGCATTGCCCGACAACAAAAAATTGTTGGTGGGCATTGCTGCCCACCCTACAAATTAACGCAGCGCTAATTTCTCTTGCGCACGCTTGGCCGCTGCACGCACTTGATTCGGTGCAGTACCACCTAAATGATCACGGGCGGCAACGGAGCCCTCAAGAGTCAGTACATCAAACACGTCGTCAGTAATCATGTCACCAAACTGTTGTAATTCTTCAAGCGACATTTCACCTAAATCTTTACCAGTTTTCACGCCATAACCCACAGCGCTGCCCACGATTTCGTGAGAGTCACGGAAAGCCACACCTTTGCGTACAAGGTAGTCGGCTAAATCGGTAGCGGTGGAGAAACCACGAAGCGCTGCTTCACGCATGACTTCTTTTTTCGGTACCACAAACGGCATCATGTCAGCGAAGGCACGTAAGCTGCCGCCCACGTTATCGATGGTGTCGAATAATGGCTCTTTATCTTCTTGGTTATCTTTGTTGTAGGCCAGTGGCTGTGACTTCATTAGGGTCAGCAAACTAATTAAGTGACCAAAGATACGACCGGCTTTACCACGAACTAACTCAGGTACGTCTGGGTTTTTCTTTTGCGGCATGATGGATGAGCCCGTGCAAAAACGGTCCGGTAAGTCGATGAAGTTAAATTGGGCGCTGGCCCAAAGTACTAGCTCTTCACTGAAGCGGCTTAGGTGCATCATGATGGTGGAGCATGCGGCAGTGAATTCGATGGCAAAATCACGATCTGAGACGCTATCAAGGCTGTTTTCGGTTGGTGCATCAAAGCCCAGTAGTTCAGCTGTCATCGCGCGGTCGATTGGGTAGGTAGTACCGGCTAGGGCTGCGGCCCCTAGTGGCATGATGTTTACCCGCTTACGGCAATCTTGAAGACGCGCAAAGTCACGCTCTAACATTTCATTCCATGCCAATAGATGATGACCAAAGGTCACGGGCTGAGCGGTTTGTAAGTGAGTAAAGCCCGGCATGATGGTGTCAGCTTGTTTTTCGGCTAACTCGATCAAACCTTGTTGTAGGCGAGTGACTTCGCTGGCCATATGGTCGATTTCACTGCGCAGGTATAAGCGAATGTCGGTGGCTACTTGGTCATTACGAGAACGGCCTGTGTGTAACTTTTTACCGGTGATGCCGATCTTGGCGGTTAGCGCTGCTTCGATGTTCATGTGCACATCTTCAAGGGCAATGCTCCACTCAAAGTTGCCCGCTTCAATGTCGGCTTTGATTTCGCCTAGGCCTTTGATGATGTCGTCGCGCTCTGCGTCGGTCAGTACGCCAACCTTGGCCAGCATGGTGGCATGGGCGATGGAACCCTGAATGTCTTGCGCGTACATGCGCTGGTCAAATTCAACCGAGGCAGTAAAGCGTTGTACGAAGGCGTCTGTGGCTTCAGAAAAACGGCCACCCCATGCGGAGTTAGTTTGCTGGCTCATATTAGTTCTCACTTCTACTCAGGCAAGCTGAGGACGGCTAAACGGATAAAAATTCGGCATATTATACAGGATATGAGGCGGTTCAACACTTAGCATAGTGTTTTAGCATAGTGTTAAGGGTGCCACTTATCCGCAAATCAGGTCGATCAAGCTGAATAGGCTTGAGCCTAGGCCTTGAATGGGACAGACTTTACTCATAATAAAAAGGACTCCCCCGTGGCCTCGTCGAAACAATTGATTGATGCAAAAGACCTGATACCTGATTTATGCCAGGTACGGGCGGTGCTGTGGATGATTCTATTTAGCCAGGCGTTAGTGATTGTGCTGATTTTATTATCCTCTGGTGCACAATACTTTAGCTGGGAGCAATTCGGTTTATTGTCGTTTTATGTACAGTGGTTGGTATTGGTAAGTGCAGCGTGTTTATGCCGGCTGCGTTTATATCTGCCACTGCTGAGTTTGAATAAGCTGACCGCTATAAGTTTTATCGTCATTCAATTGGTGAATCTGCTCATCAGTGCCATCACCATGTATGGCATGAATGATTTATTATTTGAAAACTACGGTTTGGACTGGCTAGTGCGCAATCAGCTGATTAGTGCCATATTAGCGGCCTTGCTACTGCATTATTTTTATATTCAAATGCAAAGTCGTTTACATGCCCGCAGTGAATTACAGTCGCGTATGCAGGCATTACAAAGCCGCATTCGACCACACTTCTTATTTAATAGCATGAATATCATTGCCAGCTTAATTCATGTTGACCCAGATAAAGCCGAGCAAGCGGTGGAAGATTTAAGCGAGCTGTTTCGTGCCTCTTTAAAAATGGCGGGTACACAAACCACGCTGCAACAAGAAATGAACTTGTGTAAAAAGTACATCAATATTGAACAGCTAAGATTAGGTGATCGCCTAAACGTTAATTGGCAAGTGATGGCCCCAGAGCACACTAATATTCCACTGTTAACCTTACAGCCCTTGATTGAGAATGCCATATATCATGGCATCGCCCCAAGTGAACAAGGCGGTGAGGTTAGTATTCATATTTACATTGAGCAGTCTCGGCTACATATTAAAGTGAGCAACCCGCTTTGTAATGCTCAACATCAGCGCCATGAAAGTGGGAATCAAATGGCGTTAGAAAATATCCAGCATCGACTACAAGCCTTATATGGCCGTGATGCGAGCAGTGCCACAGAACAAGACAGTAAAACCTTTACTATTCACCTTCATTATAATCATCAAGCGCAAGTCACATCATGAATGTATTAATTGTCGATGACGAAGAACTGGCTCGCAGCCGTTTACAGCGTTTTGTCGAATCAGAACAGTTAGGCACCGTTATTGCTGTTGCCAGTAACGGCGTGCAAGCTATTGAAGCGGTGGAGACGTTTTTACCTGACGTGGTATTGATGGATATTCAAATGCCCACCATGGACGGCTTAGAGGCGGCTCGTCACCTTACGCAACTGGATACCCCCCCGGCCATAATTTTTTGTACCGCTTATGATGAGTTTGCAATCGAGGCATTTAACGTGCAGGCCGTGGGGTATTTATTAAAACCCGTACGTAAAGAAGAATTAAAAACGGCATTTTCTCGTTTAGATAAAATTAATAAAGCGCAATCCCTTGCACTCAATAAAGAAACTAGTCGCAGTCATATTAGTGCCAAAACCCATCAGGGTTTAGAGTTGGTGGCAGTTGAAAATATTATTCTATTCAAGGCTGAGCAAAAATATATTTCTGTCATTCATAAAAACGGCGAAGTGTTAATTGATGAGCCGCTTAAAGATTTAGAAGATGAATTTACTGAAAAATTTATTCGTGTGCATCGCAATTCCCTTGTGCGAAAAACTGCGATCCAAGGATTGGAAAAATGCGACGATGGCAGTTTTTCTTTACGCTTAAATTGCTATTCAGAGTCGGTGCCCATTTCACGGCGACATGTGGCGCAGGTGCGGAAGTTGGTGAAAGGACTATAATTATTTCTTGTTTCTATGCTTTCTTTTGTTTTTTAGAATATTCAGCATAGTTTCGGCTTTATCTGCTATGCGTTTATCGGATGTATAGCCGATTAGGAATTTTTTATTATTTTTTGTTATATATGAAATTTTTATGTAAGAAAGCAACTTTCCGTTGCATCCAATATGCCACTTCAAATCTTTTTCAATGCGGTAGATAGAATTTAGGTTTATTGTTCTTTTGACTCCAAATGGCCCTATATGTTCAATGGTGATAACCTTATCTTCACTTTTTATATTTGTTTTATGTGTTGCATTCACTACTTCCCTAGCCCATATATAAAGTGAACATAGGTTTATTATTGAACATAATATTATGTTTTCGACAGCCGTATATACAAAATAAAGAATAATCGGTAAGGTAATTACTATTAGAAGGCTATTTAAAGTAGGGTGTTTTCCATGAAGTGTGATTATTCGGCTTGATTTAAGTGGCTTATTAAACCTGATGTAGTAAGCAAGAATTATAAATGAAAGTAGACTTATTACGGATAAATCTTGGTATAGTTTCTTTTTGATTTTATGGTCGCCCGTCTTAGGCTGAGAAGCTATTTTATCTATGTGTACTATTCTTTTATAGAAAGTGAATAGATTCTTAACATCATATTGAAACTTAATGTTTAATTTGCTTTTGTTTCTACAGAATGATAGGAATGTATTGAAGGACTTTATTGATGGGAATTCTATTTCGAAATCATCAATAAAAATTAATCGTTCCCGTATGTTGGTTTTGACGACTTCATCTGAACAGTGATTTATTAGTAGAGTTGAGCTATATACATCTGTTTTGAAGCTAAAATGATAAATTATAGTGCTCGTAAACGAAGAGATAAATATATAAATGAGTAAGTATTTTGCTATTCTGAAATTAAGTTCGAAATTTTGGATCTGCATATTGAATACATTTTAATTTTTTTAGAAGGAATAGAAAATGTTACTTCTATACCTTCTTTTACAGGAAGGTAGTCGGAATATTTAAAGTCTCACCTCAATCCCTTGGCTTTGCATAAAATCTTTTGCTTCTTGTACGGTATGCTCACCAAAGTGAAAAATACTCGCCGCTAATACGGCATCCGCTTTCCCTTGTGTCACACCGTCTGCTAAATGCTGTAAGTTGCCCACGCCACCTGAGGCGATTACGGGAACATTGACCGCCTCTGAAATAGCGCGCGTCAGCTCAATATCAAAACCGGTTTTTACGCCGTCTTTATCCATTGAGGTTAATAGCACTTCACCTGCACCAAAGCCTGTCATTTTTACCGCCCATTCAATGGCGTCGATGCCGGTAGGTTTACGACCGCCGTGGGTGAAAATTTCCCATTTATTTTCTTCACCCTCTTGGCTGACTTTTTTAGCATCAATGGCAATCACAATGCATTGGCTACCAAATTTTTCCGCGGCTTCGCGAACAAATTCAGGATTGGTAATGGCAGCGCTATTGATGGAAACTTTATCAGCACCGGCATTCAACATATTGCGAATGTCTTCAATGGCTCGAATGCCGCCGCCTACTGTTAACGGAATAAAGACTTGCTCAGCAATGGCTTGCACCATGTGAATAGTGGTATCACGGCCTTCGTGTGATGCGGTGATGTCTAAAAAGGTAATTTCATCGGCGCCTTGTTCGTCATAGCGCTTGGCCACTTCAACCGGGTCGCCTGCGTCGCGAATGTCGACAAACTGCACGCCTTTAACCACGCGGCCGCCTTCGACGTCTAAGCAAGGTATGATTCTTTTCGCTAATCCCATGATTCATTTTTCCCGCTTATTGGAGCTTGTTAATACAAGGCATCCAATACAGCTTACTTATAAAATTATTTCGTAGGATGGGTTAGCGAGGTACGAGCGTAACCCATCAAGTTTAAAGCTAATATTTTCGATGGCTTATGCTTGTCCATCCCAATTTAAAAAGTTCTCTAACAACTGCAAACCCGCTGTGTGACTTTTTTCTGGATGAAACTGCACGGCAAACACATTGTCTTGGCCGATGGCGGCTACAAAATCTTGACCATAATGGCCGCGCCCTTTTATGTGGGCTTCATTTTCAGCTGTGACAAAATAACTGTGCACAAAATAAAAACGGCTGTTGTCTTCGATCTTGTCCCACATCGGGTGCGCCACTTGTGACACTTGATTCCAACCCATGTGTGGGACTTTTAGTTTTTCACCGGTTTGGGTGCCTTGGGTTTCAATGAGGTCGTTGCCAAAAAATTGAACCTTACCCGGGAAGTATTCCAAGCATGCCACGCCGCCGTTTTCTTCGCTGTGGTGCATCATGGCTTGCATGCCCACACAAAT
>NYTP01000051.1 GCA_002683575.1 Bermanella sp. | reverse complement strand
GATGTGGTAAACCGCACTATACTTTCTGAAACAGTGGAATTTAATGGGGCTGATGAGGGGTACAGTATCTTGGGTACTATGACGATTCAGCTTCCAGTACAGTAAAGATAAGTTAAAAAAATCCCGCCTTTGCGGGATTTTATGTTTATGCTCGCCAAGATTTAATTCCCTCCAATCACATTTGTAACCGCATCACTTAACCAACTTAATGCTGGCCCTGAGGGTTTATTTTTTGGGGTAATGCGTTCTATGGGCGTGTTCCAGGGTTTGTGATCAAAGCTCAGGGTGAGCTTGATGATGTCACCACTGGCGAGCGCATCTTTGGCTAGGTGCTCTGGCAAATACCCCCAGCCGAGTCCGTTTGTGATTAACGTTTTGACTTCTTGAAAATTATTGGCGTACCAGTTGTTTGGGCCAAGGGCGATAAATTGATCGCTGCCTGTATTGGCCCAATCTTTGGCGATGATTTGTCGATGGTTGATCAGTTGAGTTTCCGTGACGGGGCCTTGGCTCGCCAAAACATGGTCTTTGTGGCACATGCCGTAAAAGGCCAAGCTGCCGATATAACTTAGGTTAACACCGCGATGCAAGGTGGCGTTGGCGAACATTAACCCCATGTCCGCCTCCCCTTGTTTTACCCAGTTTAATACCTCACTACTTGCGCCGGTTAAGATATTCACCTGGGTAGAGGGGAATAATTGTGAAAAGTGCGCAATGCAATCCATTAGCTTGGGCAGGACCACGCCGGAATCCACCGCTAATGTCAGGTGGGTTTCAGTCTGATGGTTGATGGCTTGTGCAGCCAGCTGCATTTCTTGGTTTTGTACAATCACCGCCTTGGCATATTCCAATAGCCGAGTGCCTTCTTGGGTGAGGCTGGGTTTACGGGTAGAGCGGTCAAATAGCTGACAATTTAAGTCCACCTCAAGGTTGGCAATGCCTTGGCTCACCGCCGACTGCACCTTGCCAAGGCGCTTGGCGCAGGCGCTGAAGGAGCCGCTATCGGCGGTTTCCACGAACATACGTAATTGCTCTAGGTTATACATATCACTAATTCTGATGGTAACTAACTTTTAATCATCATATATGTGAATACAATTACTGCAATGTTTTGGGAGTAGACGATATGACAAAGCGAGAACGTATTTTTCAGGCAGTCTTGTTTGAAGTGTTGGCGCTGATTTTTTTAGTGGTCCTTGGCAAGCTGTTTATTGATGAGCAGGTCCATGTGTTAGGCGGGTTAGCGCTGGTGTTTTCCATGATTGCCATGGTATGGAATTACATATTTAACATCGGCTTTGATCGACTTTACGGTCACGAGCGTATCAGCCGTGGCTTTAAGGTCAGAGCGATTCATGCATTGGCATTTGAAGCAGGTATGTTGGCCTTTACCTTGCCGATAGTGATGTGGGCGTTGAGTTTTACGTTTTGGCAGGCGTTGATGCTGGACTTAGTGGGGATTGGCTTCTTTTTAATTTATGCGCCGTTGTTTCATTATATCTATGACCACACTCGCGTGCGTTTTCACGCGAGTGCCGTCTAGTTTCTTAACTGGCGCAGATGCCTTTCATTAAGATTTTATTGGTCCAATGCAAAAAGCCATGGGAAGTCGAATACTGCGTGCTAATGGCTTGAAGGTCGCCATGACACTTGGATTCTAAATCGGCTTTTGCTTGATCCACATAATCCGTATCGAACGCAAAAAACAGAAAGACAGTTTGTTCTGAGTTCGCTTCAACGATCTTGGTGGACTCGGTTTTAGGCGTCATGCTTGCGCCAAACCCATCTGTGTGCACCATGTGGATACTGTGTGTGCAGCCGGTTACTAATAAAGTAAACGCTAGGGTGAAGACTAATTTAAAATTCATAACGCACCCTTATGCTTTTTTGCAGTAACCGCTGGCAATCACTTCACGTTTGAAAACCAAAACATACGCGGTGGTTTGGTGTTTTGTTAATACACCGGTCAGCTTACCGTTAGGGCATTCTTGTTTGAGATTGTTAACCGCTTCATTAACAAAATTATTTTGTGTCGTGAAACCTAAAAATACCCAGTCATGGGCTTTTGCGCTCACCAGTTGGCCTTTATCACTTGGAATTTGTGTTAGCGACACAGAGTTCAGTGACATGCAGCCAGATAACATTAATGTGGCCAATAGAGCGGTGAATAAACGAATCATTTTCTTTCCTTATAAAATACAGTCGGCGTCGATGCGCACAATTTCGCCACTAACAGGGCCATAGGTTTTGCCTTCGCGAATATTACGAATGCCGGTAATCTTGCCTGAGGCACATTGTTGGTACAGGGCGTCCAATACATTCTGTGCATAGGTATCAAAGAACACAGGGTTGCCAGTGCGTGGGCCCATGTTGATCAATGCCAAGAAATCACGGATCTCTTTAAGTTGTTGGTTGCGTTTTGATTGGCTAGCCAATTCAGCGGCGACGCCTGCAACCACGGCCATTTCAACACCGTTTTCACTGACTTTTACCGATATAGGAGAGAGAGCACCATTACTTTGGTCGATGTCGCCGATTTGAACGTGGTCCAATCGCGCGCATGCCCCAAGTAATAGCAAAGCACTCACGAGGATGAGCTTTTGCATGTTACAAAGTCCATATTGTTTTAGGGAGCGGCAGATTAACCAAAGGGGTATAGATAGACAAGAATTTATATCAATAAAGCGTTAAAAATGAACAACTTAGCCGCGTAAGTCTCGGTGGGTTACTTCGTAGCCGCGGTCCTTGTAAAACTTAAAGTGCTGTCGGGTTTGGGCTAGAACGGTTTCATCTTGAATCACAATCTCCAGTACCCGGCCAAAGCGGCTGAAAAATGAGGGTTGCGGGGAGCTAAGGTTAATCATCACATCAAAGTGGTGAGCCGGGTGATCTTGCCAGCCAATCTGAACCTGCGCTTGATGCTCATCATTCACCAAGTTATGAGGCAAGAAGGATTCGGGTTTGTAAGACCACATGAGGTCGTCTAGACGCTGGGCTTGCTCTGCATTTTCAACGTGAATATAGACCTGATGCCCTTCACCATAAACCTTTTCACTCAGGCGGCAGGCAAAGTTAAAGCGGGCGAGTTCATCGCTATGGCCTAAAATATAAAAGTCGATGGCAGTCATGGGGTTGCTCACATGAAGATGGGCGTAAGTATACGTGTTGTTCTGGGCTTTCTCTACCGCAGCAGAGGTGGCGCTTTTCACATGGACAAAGCCATGGTGAGCCTGTATAACCCGTGCACGATTTTTAAACCTAAAAACAATAATAAAACCGAACATCAAGCAGTAGAATTATGATTCGTCTTATCCGTTTTATCCTCATGTGTACCCTTAAGCTGATTTGCAGTGTGCTGTATCGCTTTGAGCTTCGTTGGTTAAGTGACGAAAATTTTAAACAATTTAAAGACGTACGTTTGATTGTTTTTTTAAATCACACCAGCTTGTTTGAACCCCTGTTTATCGGCGCTTGTCCTTTGTCAGTGTTGTGGCGATTAAGCGGCGAATTGATTGCCCCTGGTGCCGATATCACGTTGAACGACAGGCCCATTGTTGGAAAAATCTATCATAGCTTGCTGCCGGGTTTGGTGCCCATTACCCGTAAAAAAGACGAGTCTTGGCAACATTTTATGAGCCTGGTGAGTAAAGATACCTTGGTAGCTATTTTGCCTGAAGGGCGTATGAAGCGCAGCAGTGGTTTGGATAAACACGGTAACGCCATGACAGTGCGTGGTGGTGTAGCGGATATATTAGCGGTGAAAGAGCACGGTAAAGTTTTGTTTGTCTATAGCGGCGGCCTGCATCACATTCAGTCCCCTGGGGATAAGTTACCCAAGGTATTTAAAACCATTCGCGCTAATGTGCAGATCATGGATATCCAAGCGTATAAAGACAGCTTACCGTTTGAATTTGGCCATGACTTTCGTGAAGAAGTGGTGGCGGATATGCAGCGCCGCTTAGAAACCCATGTGCCTTACTGAGTTTCGCAATACGGTGCCGTTTTTGTTGATGAATTAATAAGAAGGTCGCTTGCAAACCAACTTTGCGCCAGCTCCACTCGTTTGCTGGGGCCTTGATTAAGTTCTATTGCACTTAAACGGTCAATGGGTTTTAACCTGTGCAGCAGTCCGCAACCATTCGCCACTTGAATGGTCAGACCTGGGCGAGCATTCAGTTCCAATAACATGGGGCCTTTATTTAAATCCAGCACCATATCCGCACCTAAATAACCCAGCCCGGTTACTTCATAACAACTGGCAGCCAGTTCTAATAGCGTCTGCCAATTATCAATATTTAATTGAGACAAGTCTTGTCCGGTATCCGGGTGGTGCAAAATACTTTCACCATTTTGCACGGCATGTAAGGGTTTGCCTGTGGCGATATCCAACCCAACCCCCACCGCACCTTGATGTAAGTTGGCCTTACCATCGGATGCCCGCGTGGCTAAGCGCATCATGGCCATCACAGGAAACCCTTTAAAAATAATCACACGAATGTCAGGCACGCCTTCAAATGAGTAACCATTAAATTGTGGGTCAAACGCAATTAATTCTTCAATGATGGCCACATCCGGTGTGCCACCTAAACTGTAAAGACCGGATAAAATATTCGACACATGACGCTGTAAATCCAACACACTTATGAGCGTGCCATTGTTTTTAATAAAGTGATGCTCGTCGTGTCGGTTAAGCACCAAGATGCCTTTGCCGCCGCTGCCTTTTGCAGGCTTCACTGCAAAGCCTTGGCTTGCCGCTAAACGCTGAGCCAGTTGCGATACATCATACTGACTTTCAATGGTGGCGATTAAATTGGGCGTGGTGATGCCAGCGCTTTGTGCAAGCAATTTGGTTTTTAACTTATTGTCTACCAAAGGGTATAGGTGGCGGGCATTATGCCGTGCAATATAGTCAATATTGCGCTTGTTCATGCCTAGGATACCGCGCTGCTGTAAACGCCAAGGAAGTGCCCACATTTATTTGTTAAACACCTTGAAACGGGTGAGCTCTAACAAGCGATAACCCGTGTAAGAGCCAATCAACAATACCAGCGATAACACCACAAACTGAATGCCAATAAAGTTAAAGGTAATGTGTCGTACCCAGGGGTTGGTCATGGCGCCATATACCAATACCGCGGTTAATAAACTGCCGCCCCCTTGAATCATTACCTCACGACCGCCTTCTTCTTCCCACAAAATCGACATGCGCTCTATGGTCCAAGATAAAATGATCATGGGGAAAAACGTAATTTTTAAGCCTTCGGTTAATCCTAATTTAAATGCCAGCACACTGAANACACTGATAATGGCAATGACCGAAATAATCACGGCGGTTATTCTAGCTACCAATAATAAATTCAAATGTGATAAATAACTGCGAATAAANAAACCAGTGGTCACCACTAATAAAAAGCCCACTAACCCCGTAATTAACGAAGTTTGGATAAATGCCAATGCAATNAGNACGGGCATAAAAGTCCCTGAGGTACGAACCCCAACTAGAATACGTAATAGGCAGACGATTAATGCACCAATAGGAATCAGCAATATGGTCTGAAACATGGCTTGCTCTTCAATGGGCAGGCTGTGAATAGAAAAATTCAAAAAGTCATATTGGCTTGAAAGATTCTGCGCAATATTGGCAAAGGCCGATTCCTCACGTTTTAATATGGAAAAATAAATGCTGGATTGTTTACCACCAATCACATCCAACACCGGTGCGCCGGTTTGCTGCCACAGTAATAATGGTGCGCCTTTTTTAATTTTATAATGATCGTTAGGGCTTTGCGGAAAAAAGAATACATGGTGTTCTTCGCCGTTCCATACCCGTAATAGAGGTATCAAACTTTGACGGCGACGACTATCTTGCAGCTGTAAACCATAAATCACACTGGCCGGCACTTGCGCTTTATGCAACATGTTAACAATGAGTTCGGGTAGCTGTTGATTGTAATGATTGCGTAATAAACCCACTTGTTGATTGGTGGAGTCATGGGAAAATTGCTTAAGTAGCTCGCGGGTAAAACTAAAATTGTCTGAAGACGTGCCGTAGGCGTTGGCTAAAATGGAGCTAGCAGCTTCATCAAAGGGTTGAGGCAAACTGACAAACGGAATCTTAGGTGCGGGGATAGCTTGATTTTCTTCACGCTCACTTTGTAAAACCTCTGCGCGGTAAAACAAGGTCTGTTTGCCATTGGCATTGCGTATGGTCCACTGAGCTTGTGGTTGAGTAGCCTCTAAAAAATTAAGGCCATACCCAGGTGAGGCGGCGGCTTCTTTTAAAACAGTGAAGCCCTTTTGATTGGATGGGCGTGACATTAAGACACTGACGGGTTTGTCTTGGGCTTTGAATTCGATTTTCGCTTCCACCGACCAAATTGTTTGAGTCTCACCATATAACAAGGGCACTTCATAAACCCAGTGACGTTGCAAAATGAGTAAGATGCCCACTGTGAACAACACACCAGCCAATAGAAAAAATGACAAACGCGCAGACAGGTGTGGCAGCTTCATGGTGTTCCCTTCGCGATTTGCTTGGCCGTTGATTTAGCTGAATAGTTTGCGCTGTTAAATTGACTTATGGTCTGTGGTTGATATTTAGGATGAATAAACTGGCGACTCACATCAATCAATATCACATCGCGTAAAAATTCTCGGCCTAATAATATGGGGTAGGTCATTTGGGAGCGGTCAGTGAGTGTGAACTCTGTATCGTAGCGAAGGCTTTGCCCCATGTTCACGGTTAGCGACACCACAGGACGACGTTCAGGCTCTGCGCTGGACGCTTGGCGAATTAGCACATGTCGCACCACTTTAGCTTCTAGAGCGATGGCGTCGGCTTCGTCATCATGTTGTAGCTCAAAGCGAACCCAGCGTTTGCCGTTTCGCTCAAAGTATTCAATATTTTTGGCGCTTAATGAAGAGGTGGCTGCACCGCTGTCTACACGAGCTTGATAATGATGCCCAGGCGGGGAAAGATGAATCCACTCATTGGCCCCCACAATGATTTTGCCTTCCCATTCGTTGGGCGTTGGGTTTTCAGCTGGTGGGCAATGGGTATTGGTGAAGCCCGGTGTGGCGGCGGTGAGCAAATTCAGTTGAGCTTGGATGTCGTGCAACATGGCTTGCTGTTGTTGACGCTGTTGCTGTTCAGTTTGGCTTTGCTGTGCATAACCCGAACACTGCTTGGCAATCATTGACTCAACCATAGGCACATTCAGGGCTCGATGTTCATGGTTGGGCCACAAAGCACAACCATTGAGTAACGCGATCACCAGTAATAGCCAAGCTTTGACTGGCATAATAACTCCGAGCGGGGAAAAAGACGGAGCACATTTAACCATAAACCGGATTCATTTAGGAAAGAGTTAATGCCTCTATAGCGGCTTTTTAAGCCGATTTTGACGTCAGTCACACCTTGACCTTTTTTTTCTAACTGTTAGTTTGCAATCACTTTAAGACAGCTTGCACGGACGCCTATGCCTAATCCTGATATTGACTATACTCGTAGCTTTAAACAATTCGAGAAACTGGTGCGACGCAACCGTTGGCAAACCAAGTACTTATCCAAAATGCCAGGGGTGAAACGCAAACCCATCATTATCAGTGAAGGGGATTCGTGGTTTGATTACCCAGTGAAAAGTTTAACCGACGTACTGGGTGTGTTACTGCGTTATGGTATTGGGCTTAAAAACTTTGGTATGGACAGCAAAACCAATGTGATTGACTTCTTAAGCCGGGACAAAACCCTA
Organism: Bermanella sp.; assembly: GCA_002683575.1. Taxonomy (GTDB): domain Bacteria; phylum Pseudomonadota; class Gammaproteobacteria; order Pseudomonadales; family Oceanobacteraceae; genus Bermanella. The sequence continues at coordinate 13,657 of NYTP01000051.1, read as the reverse complement.
GATGGTATTTTTCTACGGTTAGAGCGAAGTGGCGACCACTCCAAAGAGTTGACTGCTAAAACCCCCGACCGTTGTGACGGTGTATGGGAAAAAAAGTACCCCTCCCATACTTTATATAGCGCGTTGCAAAATCAAGCGGTGAGTCAGCACCTTGATGCTATTGTGCTCAGCGCCGGTGGTAATGACATGGTGGATGCGGTTCGCCACGGCGTTATCCAGCCTTACAATGGACACTGGCAAACGGCTTATGATCGCGACTTACTAGCCATGGCAGCCCAAGAAGTGGTACAGCACATTTTACAAGCCATCTTATATCGGGATGAATTTGCCCCGCAGGCTCAGATTATCACCCATAGTTATGCGTATGCTGTGCACCTTCATCGCGGTACTACGACGGAATTTGATTTTTCAGAAGCAGGTAAATTGATTAAGGAGCTTTTAAAGTTGTTAAAAGCCGACGTCATTCTTGCGCCGTTAAAAATGCTGGGCATTGATCTGACGGATCTTGGGGATTATACCATTGTCAGCAAAGCTCGCTTACATGAAACCTTTGATGAGCTGGGCTGGCCTGCTAATGACGTTGACGAAGATAACTTAAATGCAGGAAAAGGCGTTCACCCTGAGCGGGCTAATTTTATTAAGGCCATGCTCGATGCTTTGTTTGATGAAGTGCAAAACCTACCTAACCTATACCAAGCACAAACGGGCAAACCGCTTGAGCGCTTTAGTTGTCTTGATATTCGCAATGAAGTTCAAGATGCGAAATATTGGGCGGATTTTATTCATTTAAACGGTGATGGCTATGAGGTTATTGCCAAGCTGTTTTCTAAAAAGCTGCAAGGCATGCTCTAAGTTTGTGTTATTTGGGCTAACATAAAATATAAGGATAGGGTTGGTCGCCTCACCTTATTGACAACACCTCATGAGTACACCTCATTAGGTATATGGGGCATGGGCGAGACCCTGTAGAATGCTGCTCCATCACCTTATTCGCTAGCCCTATTTTCTAACCCCTGTGGTCACTGTATGTCCGATTTAAAGCAACAACTGCGTGAAGAAATCACTCTTTTTTGTCAGCAACACCCAGATATTGAAGAGGTGGATTTAATCTGTGCTGGCATGACTCCAAACCTATGGGGCAAGCGTTATCCAATCAGTAAATTAACCAAGTTAATTAATGAGCTGAAAATGCCACGGGGCAATTTTTTAATGTCCCCTGTGGGTGAATACATTCCGGTGATGCATTACAACGATACCGATGGAGACCCAGATGCGTCGTTCCAGTTTATACCTGGCACATTAAAAACCGTGCCTTGGCAGTCTAAACGCGCGCAAATAATGTTCAGTTCCGCGGATGCAACGCAGCCGTTTGATGGTGAACCGCGTGTGGTTTTGAGCAAGGTGCTAAAACAACTGGCCGCGCAAAATCGATTTCCTACTGTGGCATTTGAATTGGAGTTTTATCTGATTGATAAAACCCGCACCGAAGATGGCTTGTTACAAGTGCCTAAAAACCCAATTAATGGTCGCGATGATATTTGTGCGGTGCTTTCTATGGATCGTTTAGATGTGTTTGCAGAACTGCTGACGGATATTCGTCAAAGTTGTGAAGAGCAGGGGATCAGCAGCACGGCTATTTCAGCCGAGATTGGTGCAGGCCAATTTGAAATCAACCTCAACCATCGCAGTGATTGTTTGCAAGCAGCGGATGAAGTCATTCAATACCAGCGCCTTATTAAAGGGGTGGCCGTGAAACATGGTTTTGAAGCCACCTTTATGGCCAAGCCTTACCTGCAAGATGCGGGTAATGGTATGCACTTGCATATTTCTATGTATGACGGTGAAGGCAATAATGAATTTGCAAAAAATGAACAGCAAACCTTAATGCAGGCGGTGGCTGGTTGTTTAGACACCATGCATGGTGCGTTTCCTTTTATTGCCAGTAACCCCAATGCGTATCGCCGTTATGTGCCTGACTTAGCCATTGCCACGCAAAAAAGTTGGGCCCATGAAAACCGTTATGTGGCGGTGCGCATACCTGCGTCTGATGAAAAAAATCTGCGAATTGAACACCGCGTACCCGCGGCCGATGCCAATCCATATTTAGTGTTGGCGGCGATCTTGGCGGGTATTCAATGGGGCATTGAAAATAAACTTCAACCAGGAGAGCCATTTGAAGGGCTCGCGTGTTATGAGCATTTATACCCACACACCCTAGAGGAAGCATTAAACAAATTAGAGCAAAGCGAAGCCATGCGATCCGTATTGGGTAGCCACTTTGTGGATATTTATTTAGCGTATAAACGCAGTGAAGTGAAAGAGTTTAATAACTACATTGCGGCCCGTGAATACGCTTGGTATGCCTAATCTCTAGTGCATCGCAGGTTGTCACTTCATGGGGACAGCTTGTTTCTAGGGCATAAAAAAACCGAAGGCTGAAACAGCGCTTCGGTTTTTTTATGCAACTAACGTTCGTTAGATTTTATTAGCAAGGTAATTTACAAGCAGTGGCACAGGGCGGCCAGTGGCGCCCTTGGCTTTACCACCTGAGTTCCAAGCGGTACCGGCGATGTCCAGGTGTGCCCATTTTTGTCCTTCCGTGAAACGGCTCAAGAAGCATGCCGCCGTGGTGGCACCGGCAAGTGGGCCGCCAATGTTGGCGATGTCCGCAAAGTTACTGTCGAGCAATTCTTGATACTCTTCTTCAAGCGGTAAGCGCCAAACTGTATCGCGGCTGGTGCTGCTGGCCGTGAGTAGTTCGTCTACTAAGGCTTCGTCGGTGCTGAATAACCCAGAGTTCACACGACCAAGAGCCGCCATGCAAGCACCGGTTAAGGTAGCGATGTCCACAATACTGGCTGGCTTGTAAGTGTCGATGGCGTAACTTAATGCATCACACAGAACCAAACGGCCTTCGGCGTCGGTGTTTAGAATTTCGATGGTGGTGCCGTTCATGGCCGTGACGATGTCACCTGGTTTGCTAGCATGACCTGACGGCATGTTTTCAGCCGCTGCCACGACGCCCACAAAATTAATTGGCAACTCTAATTCGATGATGGCCAGCATGGTACCTAAAACTGATGCGGCACCACACATATCGTATTTCATTTCATCCATACCGCTACCTGGCTTTAAGCTGATGCCGCCGGTGTCAAACGTGATGCCCTTGCCCACTAACACGTGAGGTGCATCGCCTGCTTTGCCCGCTAGGTATTCCATACAGATGATTTTGCCCGGTTCGATTGAGCCTTTTGACACAGATAAAAATGAGCCCATGCCCAGTTCTTCCATGTGGTCTTCATCTAAGATTTTAGTGGTTAGGTTATCGCTTAAAGAGGCAAGCTTATCTGCTTCTTCTGCTAGGTAAGCTGGGGTTGCAACATTAGGTGGCATATCACCCAGTTTTTTCGCAAACGCCATACCTTTAGCGAGGGCTTGGCCGAATTTCAAATCAAGTTCAGCGTGGTTATCCGCAATCACAGTGAGGGATTCAATCTTAACTGGGGCTTCGTCTTTTTTGCTTTTGCATTCATCAAACAGGTATAAAGCATCTTGGAACAACTGACCCACCTGTTTGTAAGCCCACTCAAGGTCAAAGCCGTCAATTTCAATGTCGCTAAGGTCAATGGCAGCGTCACTGGCGGCGCTGGTTTTTAACGCTTTTGCAGCCGCTGATATGGCTTTGCAAAAATCTTTTCCTGACATTGGTTTTTCGCCGATGCCCACTAAAATTAAGCGAGGGCCATTGGCTTGCGGTACAACTAGGGTGTCGGCTACTTTGCCTTTGATGTCTTGGTTTTGTTGTAACTGTGCGATAAAACCATTTAACTGCGCGTCAATGGTGGCCGTGGCGGTAGGTAACGCCCCTTCGCTTGGCACAAATAATACCAGTGCTTGTCCTTGGTATTCATTAATAGGCGCTTGGGTCACGGTAAATTGCATACTGTCTCCGTATCCGACTTGAGGTTTTTATGGTCGGCTGTAGTGCTGAATAGGATTTTCAGGGATAATGCTGAGTCTACTTGAAAAAGCCGATATTTCCAGAGTGCGCTTGGCTTATTTATTTGCACCGGCTTGTTTGTAAAAGGATAGTGTTCTTGATTTTAACGCGTTACTTCCTCAAAGAGTTGCTGACTTCTACATTTGTCATTACCGGCATATTAATGTTGATTGTTGTGAGTGCGCGTTTAGTGGTGCATTTAAACAAAGCGGTCGCCGGTATCATCCCTCCTGAAGCGGTGTATTACACCATTCTTTATAACAGCCCAGGTTTTTTGCAATTGATTTTACCCTTGGGTTTTTATATTTCGATCTTGCTGGTTTATGGCCGCATGTACAGTGAAAACGAAATGACGGTATTGCATGCAACCGGCTTTGGTCCTAAGCAAGTGTTTCGCATCACCATGGCCCCTGTTGGAGTGATGATGCTATTAATTGGTTTTTTAAGTTTATGGCTGGCCCCCACCGCCGCCGATAAATTAGACAAGTACTATCAAGTTCAGCAGCAAGAAAGTGAATTTTCGTTTATCACGCCTGGGCGCTTTAACGCCATAGGGGGCAGTGGCCAGAAAGTGTCTTACGCCCAAACCTTATCCGCAGACCGCAAAGAAATGCAAAACGTATTTATGGCCGATGGCGACACCATTATTTTAGCGCAGTCGGGCCGACAGTATGTGGACCCACAAACTGGCTCGCGTTATTTAGAGTTATCCAATGGTCGTCGCTTAACCGGTGAACCTGGCAAACAAACGTTGGAGACACTGGAGTTCAGTGGCTACTCAGTGAAGATTGCAGAAGAAAGCAGCGTGGCGAAAAAAGCCCGTAACGAAGCGGCCAGCACCTACCAACTTATCAACAGTAAAAAGCGCCAAGATAAAGCCCGTTTGCATTATCGCATTGGTTTGTTCTTGCTGGTGCCGATTATTGTTTTAATCGCCTTTCCGTTAAGTCATGTGAAACCTCGACAAGGCCGTTATGGCAAGATGCTGCCCGCCATTGTGGTTTACATGGTTTACTACACCATGTTGATTACCGCGCGTAAATGGATGGAGCAAGGGCAAACCCCATTATGGATGGGCTTATGGTGGCTGCATGCCATCTTTATTATGTTGGGCTGTTTGCTTATGTACTGGCCCACGTTACGGCTAAAAGTGGGCCGTAACCGCGCTAGTAAGCAAGCAAAAGCAGGAGCAAAACATGCGTAAGATTGATGCTCATATTCGCAGCTCTGTGATCAACGCCATCTTGGGTGTGCTGGTGGTTTTGGCCATGTTAGACATGGTGATCGCCTTACTAAACCAGCTCGATAATATTCGCAGCACGTATAGTTTTTGGGATGCCTTGTATTACGTGGTGGCATCGAGCCCAACGCGTGTTTATGAAATGATCCCGATGATTACCCTCATAGGTTGCCTGGCTGGGCTTGGTGGGCTAGCCACACACAGTGAGCTTACGGCTATTCGGGCGGCTGGCGTTTCCACTCCGCGCATTATGGTGTCCACCATGAAAGCAGCGTCCATCATGATGGTACTGGGCTTGATTATGGGTGAATACATTGTGCCGGACCTTGAGCGTATGACCACCAGCTTTCGAACCATTGCGCTCGGTCGTGAAGTGGCTTCCAGTAATGATGGTAAAGGTCACTGGCACCGCGAAGGGGATAACTATATGCGCTTTTCAGCCATCGAACCCAACGGGGTGCTGCATGGTTTGAGTGTGTATGAATTTGATGATGAAAAACAGCTGACGGCCATGACCCATGCCAAGCGAGCTATTTACCAGCGCGGTGAATGGACCATGGAAAACGTCACCATCACAAGTGTGGATGAATTTAATACCCAAAGTATCAAGCGCCAAACGGATACCTTTGAAACCGAATTAACCCCAGAGCGTTTAAAGTTTGTGGCACAAGAGCCTAAAGATATGGCCATTTCCACCTTGTATAGTTATGGCAAATACTTGGATGCCCAAGGGCTGGGGGGCGGCGAGTTTAAGCTGGCCTTTTGGAAGAAGATTTTACAGCCGGTCAGCACCATTGCGCTGGTGTTAGTGGGCATTAGCTTTATCTTTGGGCCACTGCGCTCAGTGACCATGGGTCAGCGTTTGTTCAGTGGTATCTTAGTGGGCTTGGTGTACAAAATTGCGGTAGATTTGCTTGGCCCTATGGGATTATTGCTGGGGATTGGCCCATTATTGGCTAACCTTATTCCTATTATCCTGTGTTTCTTATGGGGTGGGTGGATGCTCCGACGGGCTGGTTGATGGCCAAGGGGCTTTACTAAGGCGTGTTCAGCGGTGAGAGGGATTTTTACATTTCCTTTCACAGTGCCCGTTTGCTCTTCACTGTATATCCTGTAAACTGCGCCGCCCAAATTGAAGTTGACCAGGTCGTCAAGAATATCGGCCACTAGCTTAGGTATCCTCTATTATGGAAAAAGTCTACATCAGCGCCCAGCAACTGCTCGAAGACTCCTTTCAGCTTGCCCTGAAGGTGTATGAGTGCGGTTTTCGCCCTGACTATATTGTTGGTGTTTGGCGTGGTGGCGCCCCTGTGGGCATCGCGGTACAAGAACTGCTGCACGTGTTAGGTGTGGAGTCTGACCATATTGCGATTCGTACCTCTAGTTATGTGGGCATTGGTGAGCGCAGCAAAACCGTGCGTGTGCATGGCTTAACCTATTTGATCAAACGTTTAGAAAGCGAACACAACTTACTGATTGTTGATGACGTGCATGACAGTGGTTTAAGCATCGAACAAACCATTGTTGAGCTGAAAAAAGCCTGTAAGAAAAACACCCCACAAATTCGTGTGGCGACCCCTTATTACAAGCCAAAGAACAACAAGACTGATCGCGTGCCGGATTACTACGTACATGAAACCGATGAGTGGTTGGTTTTCCCTCACGAAATAGATGGCCTAACCACAGACGAGTTACGTGAAAATCGTCCTGAGATGGCCCATATTGCAGATAAAATCGATGAAATTAAAAACAAGTAAGTCTTTTATAAGATGCATTTGTTTATAAAAAAGAGCGCATAGCGCTCTTTTTTTATGTGTTTTTTATGGCTTTTTAAACGCTAACTTTATGGTAGAGAACTGCCGATATTAGTGGGTTCTAACTTACCTTCGTTAGTGGGAGTTTTAGGTTCACCTTCTTGTGGTGAAATTAGTGCAATGACGGTCCAGCCGGCTTTAGGTTTTATTGTTTTCTGAGCGCTAAATACGTGACAGTAACCGCTATTATCAATGGCGAATAATGGCAGAGTACGCGTGCCGTATTGCTCTAAATAATCATCAAAAAGAAAGTTGTCGGTTAGCTGGGTTTTTTTCACCAAAGCATTTTTTGCACGCAGGCTTGCCAACTTGGAATAGGTCATTGCCTCACCAAATAGGCCAAGGGTTTCGGTATAACTGCCTGATGATTGATGGCTGGCACGTAAATCTTTTTCATGGCCAAGTCCGAATACCTTATCTTTACCAAACCAATCAATGAAGTGCATGCTCACCATAGGGTTTAGTTGTTTATAAGGGGATAAAACTAACAGGCGACCAATGCCTGATAAGTCCACATGATTAATAGCATGTTCAGACGCCGGATTTCCAAAGTAAACAGGTAGCCCTTCCATGCGGGCCTGACTTAAATTCTCCCAGTTGGTATCGGCAATGCGCACTTTTATATTTTGCTCCGTGAGCATTTTGGCAACGGCTCGCGCGGTATCGTTCGCACCAAAGATTAAAAAGCCTTGCGCAGAAGGTTCTTGTAATCCCAAGCCCGCCGCGACAAATTTTGCCGTTAAACTTTGCAATACCACGGTTGTCATAATCACCATAAACACCATGGGCACTAAAATATCCGCCCCTTGCCAGCCGGCGTTTTCAAGTTTTAATGCAAACAATGCCGATACCGCGGCCGCTACAATACCGCGTGGTGCGATCCAAGACAGCAGGGCATTTTCTTTCCAATTTAAATCTAATTTATAAGACGAGATTAATACACTTAAAGGCCGGGCAATGAATAAAATAACCAATAACAACATCGCCATAGGCAAGCCCAGTGTAACAAATTGCGCTAAATCCAAACGCGCCGCCAAAATAATAAATAAGGCTGAAATAAGTAACACACTCAGGGATTCTTTGAACTCCAAAATGCCTTCAAGATCAATTTTACGACTGTTTGCCATCACCATGCCCATAATGGTAACGGTTAATAACCCGGACTCATGTTGAATGAAATTGGACATAGCATAAATGCCCAGCATAAAAGTGAGAGTGGCAGGGTTTTGTAAATAATGGGGAAGCCAGTTACGGTTGAGTGTTTCTATTAAGAGCTTTGCAGCGGCCCAGCCAAACCCGAAACCCACAAACAAGGTGATACCAAACGCTTGCATGGCATGGAGTAGCGCCGTGTCACGGCTTGAAATAATAAACTCATAAACCAGCACTGCTAACAATGCACCTAAGGGGTCAATGATGATGCCTTCCCAGCGTAAAATATTTGCCACCTTAGCTGTGGGCCGAATGGTGCGCAGCATGGGCATAATAACCGTTGGGCCTGTCACCACGACCAGAGCACCAAACAGGGCAGACAACTCCCAAGACAAGCCCATAATGAAATGGGTAAACACACCCACCACAGCAAAGGTAGTGAGCATTCCAATGCTTACAAGGTTACGAACCATGGCACCGTGACCACGGATCTCTTTAAAATCCAGAGTGAGGCTGCCCTCAAACAGAATAATGGCTACCGCCAATGACACCATGGGGAAAAGTAAGTCACCAAATAGGGCATCAGGGTCTAATAAATGAAACACCGGCCCGACCAATAAGCCGCAGACCAATAAGGGTAAAATAGAAGGTACTCGAATACGCCAAGCGAGCCATTGGCACAACAAAGACAGCACGCCGATGCTGGCTAATAATGAAAGCGCACTGATGCTTTCCATTGAATATCCTTAATATTGTAAGTGGAGGTACTTTAGCACTAGGGCGGGATTTTGCTAGTGTGGCGATTTATAGCGTGATGATTTATAGGCTGGCATGCCTGAAGTACAAAAACACTGCTCAAGGAAAGTTGTGCGGTTTAATCATTTTAAATTGATCGAGCTCGTACCTGTGAGTGAATCAACATTAATTCACCCGCAGGTGCGGGATCGTACAGAATATGACGTCAACCAGACCTAGTGATTTATTGTGCACGGTTAAAACGAAAAAGCCGCTTGTGGTTACCCACAAGCGGCTCATTATTTTCTAACATCTAATGTTAAAGCACTTCACTCTTCAGCGCTGGATATTGAGCAGCGTCTAAACGTGGGCCAAATTGGCTCACCACTTGGGCGCTGATCTTGCTTGCAAGCTTGCCTGCTTGTTCCCAAGAATGACCAGCGGTGATAGCGAACATAAAGGCACCGGCAAAGTTATCCCCAGCGCCGTTGCTGTCTACTGCGGTCACCGCGTTAGGGGCGATATTGATGGTGTTGGCGCCATCAAACAAGACCGCACCTTTTGCACCACAGGTAATGGCGAAGGTTTTAGCGATCTTTTTAAGCGCACTTGCGGCATCGTCTAGGTTGTTGGTGCCGGTATATCCAAGGGCTTCTTCTTCGTTACAGAATAATAGATCCACCCCGGTGCCGAGCATTTCCGTTAAGCCTTCTTTGAAAAACTGAACCATGGCCGGGTCAGAGAAGGTCATGGCGGTTTTAACATGATTGGCTTCAGCTAGCTTTTTACACTCGATGGCGGCATGACGGGCACTGTCGCTGCTCACAAGGTAGCCTTCAATATATAAGTACTCACTATCTTTTAAAGCCGTTTCATCAATGTGGTTGTGGTTTAAGTCAGCGGTAATACCTAGGTAGGTATTCATGGTGCGCTCGGCATCTGGGGTGATCATCACCATACATTTACCGGTAACGCCATTATCACGATCGCTGCCTAGGTTGGTATCAATGCCGGCACTGGTTAAATCTTTTACGTAGAAATCGCCAGTTTCATCGTTGGCCACGTTGCAGCTATAAAAGGTGTTTGCGCCAAGGTATTGGGCCGCAAAAATCGTGTTGGCTGCACTGCCACCGCCTGCGCGGGTTTTCAAACCGAACTCGTCCATTAGTTTGGCTAAAAGGGCTTCTTGTTGATCTTGATCGATCAAGGTCATTTGACCTTTCTCAATGCCTGCTTGGGTGAAAAAGGCATCGGTGACTTCAAATTCTTTATCCACAAGGGCATTACCGATGCCGTAAACCTGATACTTGGCCATGTTGTTATCTCTTTAATTAGGGCAGGAAAGTTTGGCGAGTTTATCAGGCTGTGAATCCGGTGGGAAATTCCCCCATGAGTTCCCCTTAAAGCTTGGTATACTGCGTCCATGAAACATACCAATACCTCCCGTTTTAAAACGTTCATGTCATGGGTCTTCAAGCTCTCCCTTGTGGGGATTGTGGTGCTGGCCATCTTGATGGCTTACATGGACGCCAAAGTCCGTGAAAAATTTGAAGGCAAGCGCTGGGCGCTCCCTGCAAAAGTGTTTGCTCGTCCACTGGAGCTTTACCCTGGGCTGGCGCTACAACCTAAGTACTTGATTCAAGAGCTGGATCAAATCGGCTATCAACGAGTGCCTAATGTCGTCACGCCAGGGCAATACAGTTTTAATGGTGATGAAATGGATGTGTTTCGCCGTTATGTCAAACTCTATGACGGTGAGGAGCCATCCGCCCGAGTGCATATGCGTTTTTCAGCTGGCACCATTGAAAGCTTATGGTTAGACGGACAGCCAGTGGGGCTTGCCCGCTTAGAGCCGCTGTTAATCGGTGGCATCTACCCCAAGCACAATGAAGACAGACAGCTTATTCAATTAGAAGAAGCTCCAAGCCTATTATTAAAAACCCTAGTGGCCGTTGAAGACCGTGACTATTACAACCACTTTGGTATCAGCTTAAAAGGCATTGCCCGTGCCATGGTGGTCAATGTACAGCGAGGCGGATTGGTACAAGGTGGTTCAACTTTAACCCAGCAATTAGTGAAAAACTTTTTCTTAACTCGCGAGCGTACTCTGGTGCGTAAGGCCACCGAAGCCTTAATGGCAATATTGGTTGAGCTGCATTATTCCAAAGACGATATATTAGAAACGTATCTTAACGAAGTGTATCTTGGACAAAGTGGTCGCCGCGCCATTCATGGCTTTGGTCTGGCCAGTCAATTTTATTTTGGAAAACACATCAGCCGGTTAAGTCCGCCTGAAATTGCCACCTTGGTGGGCATGGTCAAAGGCCCAAGTGTGTACAACCCAAAGCGTAAACCAGAAAATGCCAAGGCCCGTCGCAACGTGGTGCTGGATGTCATGAACCAGCACGGATTAATCAGCAACTACGAGTTTGCCGTATGGCAAAAACGCGAACTGGACGTGGTGCAATATTCACAATATCAGCGAATAGAATACCCTGCGTTTTTACAATTGGTGCGTCGACAATTACGCAGCGATTACGCCGACAGTGATTTAACCAGTGAAGGGTTACGCATTTATACCAGCCTTGACCCAATCATCCAGCGCCGTGCTGAACACGCCATGAGTAACCGTTTGGCCAGTTTAGAAAGCGGGTATCGTATGCCTAAAGATTCTTTGCAAGGGGCTATGGTCATCGCTGGCACCGAAAGCGGTGAAGTGGAGGCGGTGGTGGGGGATCGTAACCCACGTTATTTTGGATTCAACCGTGCACTGGATGCCAATCGCTCCATTGGCTCGCTAGCCAAACCTGCGGTGTATTTAACGGCATTACGTTCACCTCAATACAATTTCATTACGCCCCTTGATGACAGCGAGATTAAAATCGCAGGGGCCAACGGCAGTGTATGGCAGCCGCAAAATTACGATAAAGACAGTCATGGTATTGTGCCTTTATACCAAGCCATGTCACGTTCACTGAACCAAGCAACTGCCCGTTTAGGTTTGCAAATCGGTTTAAAAAATGTAGTGCAAACCTTTCATGATCTTGGTGTGAGTCGTGATATCCCTGCGTACCCTTCCATTGTATTAGGGGCGTTTGAAATGAATCCATTTGATGTTGCGCAAATGTATCAAACCATTGCTGCGTCGGGTTTTCAAACGCCACTTAAAGCCATTCGTGGTGTCACGACCCAAGATGGCCAGTTATTAAGCCGTTATGGTTATGATGTGAAACAAAGTATTAAAACCGAGCCCATTTATTTATTACAAAAAATCATGCAGCGCGTAGTCAAAGAAGGCACCGCCCGTTATTTAAATTCACAGTTTGATGACTCACTCAATCTTGCTGGTAAAACCGGCACCAGTGATAGTCAACGAGATTCATGGTTTGCAGGATTTAGTGGTGACAAGCTGGCGGTTGTGTGGGTGGGCCGTGACGATAACGAATCCATGCCGTTAACCGGCTCAAGTGGTGCGCTGCGAGTGTGGGCAGAAACCTTTAAAGGTTTACCATTAAAACCGCTTTACCCATTGCCAACTGAAAATATTGTGGAGCAATGGGTGGATATAGAACAGAACGCCATTAGCAGTGAAGACTGTGATGGCGCGGTGCAGTTGCCATTTATTCAGGGTCGGTTACCATTGCAAACCTTAAATTGCGCACAAGCGCCGACCCCTAGCACCAGCAAGTCTTGGTGGTCGCGGATGTTTGACTAAACGGTTTAATAAACACATGAACGAGTGGCATTAATGAAGTCAGTATTATTGGTTGTATTCATTGCGTTATTGGCGGCGTGTTCCACTGCACCGTATCAATCTCTTGATCAAGAACAAGTGCGCACGAGCGATGTGCTCGATACATTACCTAGCTGGTATCACCACAACCTAGGCTTGCAATTAAATGGCGGCAACCAATACCCAGAGCAACAAGCGCTGGCGTCTTTATTAAAACAAGCGGATCTAGAATTTATTCGTGGCAACTTTCAAGCATGCCAAATTTTATTAGAACGGGCACAGCGTATTTCAACACGCGAGCCAAGTGTGTATGTGCGCCTAAGCTATTTGTTTTGGTTAGAAAGTAATACTCAAAGCGCTGAGCAAATGGCTCGTCGTGCTTTGGCGTTAGTGGTTCGAGACCCAGTGGCTGCCCAAGAAGTAAAACGGTTGTTGCTGGCGATTCAAGCGAATCAATATTAAACCTTAATTTTTACCAGTAAATTGAATTTATAAAAAAGCGCTTATGGTTTGCATAAGCGCTTTTTTTATTTTTGTATGGTTAGGCCTTGGATGCTAGGTATCCCTTCCAGCCCCCAAACTCTGTGATGTTTTTTGCATCACTTACTACGTTGCCCTCACTCATGAAGCCGCAGTGCCAAGTGCCATCGGCTAATTCCACTTTGCCAATGCCAAGGGGGGCTGGAATACCTGCCACAAATGAGCCAAAGTACTTCATGGGCATGGACCAAACTTCTACATCAACTTTGCTGCCATTTTCATCATCACGAATCATGGCGGGGCGTTTACCATCGGGCAGGGCGTATAACTGATAACAGGGGGCGCTTTGGGTTTTGCTAACTAGCGTGGCGCCCCGTTCAGTTAATTGCCAATTTAACGGGTAGCCTTTTAAGTGCGCACCGCACACCACCACATTAATGCGATCACTTGGGCGCGGTACGGCGTTGCCTTCAAATTTTTGCAATGCAAATTCACTAGTACCT
>NYTP01000050.1 GCA_002683575.1 Bermanella sp. | reverse complement strand
TGGCAGGTTAAACTTCCAGCCTAACTCTTTTTCAGCTAGCTGTTTTAACTCTAAGAATTTAAGCTGACCCACCTTATAGGCCGTTGCCTGTCCTGGCATGACTAAATAACGCTTAATAGCATTTAATGAATCTTCTTCAGAGAAGGGTGTGTTTTCTAAGCGAAACGCTAGGGCTTGATCAATATCCCAGCCGTAATAATGCAAGCCGGTATCAATTACTAAGCGATTGGCTCGCCATAATTCCATTAATAATCGACCGTATTCATTCCATGGATCTTGATACGCGCCCAGCTCTTTTGCCAATGTTTCCGCATATAACCCCCAGCCTTCACTGTAGGCAGTGAAGTGGCTGTGGCGACGAAATTCAGGAATGTTTTGACTTTGCTGTGCATAGATCGTCTGTAAATGATGTCCAGGAATGGTCTCATGGTAGGCGAGGGCCTCAAACTGGAAAGCCGGCATTTCATTAAGCTTGGAGCCGTTCATGTAATAGCGCCCTGGGCGTTTGCCATCGTCGCTTGGACTTTGATAAAACGCAACCGGTGCGCTGCTCTCGCGATAGGGTTCCACCTCTAATACTTCCATTGGGATATTAGGGATATCCTTAAATGCCAAGTGAAGAGATTGATTCATGGCTTTAATATAGCGCTTAGTGGCGGCCAAGGCGTCTTGGTTATTTTCAAAGTACAGGCTTTTTTCAGTGCGCGTGTATTCAAATAAAGCCGCTAAACTGGGTTGGTTTAATTTAGGCAGTAGGTTGGTAATGGCCAATTTAATACGCGCAATTTCATCAAGACCTAGTTGATGGATTTGCTCAGCGGTTAAATCGGTTGTGGTAATGGCTTGTAAGCGCAGGTTGTAATAATCCTTACCGCCATCAAATTGATGCAGGCCTGTGTCTTGGCTTGCAAGTGCTTTTTGTTGTTTTAAATGGGCAATGAGCTTTGTATAGGCTGGTTTATAGTAGCGTTTAAGGTAGTACTTTAAGCGGTCTTTTAAAATTTTAGCGCTGGAATCATATAAACCGAGCTTGTCTAGTTTTTGTAAAAAGTCGCTCCAGATGATGTTATGAATTTTACTGCGATCAATTGGATAACCTGTGATCATAGACTCACTTGCTTTTATTACTGCGTCATAGGCAAAACTAGGCGGGCGAATACCTTTGGCTTCACGTAGTTTAAGTTGGTCAATGAGCTGTTCAACAAGAGCATTAACCCCTTTTACGCGATTGGTGTAATGGCGTGCATCTTTTATGGTATCAACTTGATGAATGTTAATTAAAAAATTGGGTATTTCGCTGTGCAGGCCGAACATTTGGTTGATTGGGAAATTATGGAAACGATATTCATGGTGTTGAATGTCTTGCTCAATCTGATCTTTGAGTAGTGCAATACTAAGTGCTGTTTGCTGGTCCAATGCGCCTAGTGTGATACCGTTAATGCGCGTTAAAAATTCTTGCTCTTGGATCAGTTGTTCGTTCTGGTAGGAATCTGAAATATCATCCCATTTCGAGTAATTGGTTTTAAGGCCTCGATAAGCCTGAAGCATTGGGCTGCTGGATACTTGCCAATGGCTGTAATCTTCAATTAACGTTTGTGCCTGATGCTGTTGCTGGTCTATTTGCTCTTGAGTTAAAACGGGCTCAGCCACAGACTGAGGTTGGGTGTTCAATTGGCAAGCAGATATCGCCAATATGCTTGAAAATAAAAGGCTGATTTTAAAAGGGTGTTGAAGTCGCATTACTTAAGTAGTCCAGCTTGTCTGGCCTTTAAAAAGGCATCTTGAAAACATTCTAAAAATTGTAACAGTTCTAGACCACAATTCCTTTGATTCTGCTCAATTAACAAATACGCGGCACTTTCTAATGTGCTAAGCCCTTGTTCGCTTTGGTTTCGCCTTAGTCGGTATTGGCTAGGTGGCGCATCAATGCTCACTCTTGGTAAGGCGGCCAGCCAGGGGCTTTGGCGCATCATTTTTTGTGATTGTTGCCAGGTGGCGTCTAAAATCAAATAACCTTTAATGTGATGGTGATCTTTTAGTTGGTCTGTTTGCGTACTAGTACTAGGCAGTCCGTTTGATTGCTCTGAGTCGCCTGTAGGGTAGAGTAATGCAAAATCCTTGAACTGCTCTTCAAGTTCGTTATTTTTTAGGCGGTGCCAGCTTTGGCTTTCAATGTCACAGGCTATTTTTAGTAATCGACCTGTGTTGCTGTGTTTTGTGTATTCCAAAGGATGATAAAGCAGTGCGCAGGGTGTTGTGATGGCGAGATTAGGCGCATACTGGCAAACACAATACGGTGTTGGTAAAGTGCAATGGATACAATAAATCAAAGACGCTTTCACAATAAGCCAGTTCAGTTTAAGTTAATGTGTGTTTTAAAAATTATGGTGCAAGGTAGCAATATGGTAACAAAGTTTGTTCAAATTTTATGTTTAATCCTACTTGCTCAATGTTCTTGGGCGATAGAGCCTATCGTTGGTAGTAAACAAAAAAGTGTTGATACCTCTAAGGATAATGATCACCGTCTTATTTTGGGTGCTATTCAGCGCATCAGTGGTGCTATGAAGCCTGAAGCAGAAGTACGTCTGTCTGGTAAAATAAGTCATTGGCTCTGGCAAATCCCTGAAGGTCATACCAGTGAGGAAGCCTTCAATGTATTGCAGGACCAATTGGCAACGCAAACAACAACATTGTTTGAGTGCGAGGGGCGTAGCTGTGGCTTGAGTAATGATTTTGCCAATCAAGTATTTGAGCAGTCCATTTTATATGGTCGTGACAGTGAGCAGTTTTACTGGGTTGGTTTGAGCGATGATAAGCAACCCGCTGTATGGATCGTATATTCATCTGCTCGAAGCGCTAAACGTGTATATGCTTACTTAGAGCGTATAGATCTTGATCAGGGGCAGGCAGAAAAACTGTATGGATTTGTGCAAAAAGGTCAGGCACAAACCTTATTTGATCAGGGGTATATTGTTTTAAATCAGCTGGGACAAAATGCACGCTTAAGAGATTCCCAAGTTGGTTGGATAAAAGGTCTGCTTAAGGAATATTCAAACAAACATTTTGCCCTTGTGGTGCATCGTTATGGTGGTATGGAAAATCAAGCATTGATTGAGCGTACTCAGAATGAAGCCAATGGCCTGTTAGACCAAATGGCCAGTGCAGGGGGCTTTATTAAAAACCTATACGCACATGGTGCAGGTGCGGTTATGCCGCGTGAATCAGTAATGGATCGTATTGAATTGGTAGAGCTTAAAAAATAATGAAATCAGTTTCTCTTGTTTTGGGCAGCGGCGGTGCCCGTGGTTATGCCCATATTGGTGTTATACGCGCGTTACTTGAAAGAGATTACATCATCAAAAGTATCTCTGGTTGCTCGATGGGCGCCGTAGTGGGGGGCTTTTATGCCGCCGGTAAGTTGGATGAATTTGAAGAATGGACTCGCTCATTAAGCTACCTAGATGTTCTTAAGCTGGTGGATATTAGTTTCTTGAGCAATGGTGCCATACGTGGTGATAAGTTATTTAATCGTCTGTCACAAATGCTTGATGACATCCAAATAGAAGACCTCGATATTCCATTTACTGCAGTGGCTACAGATTTGATTCGTCAAAAAGAAATTTGGTTTACCGCAGGCAGTCTTGAAGAATCGATGCGCGCATCCAGTGCTATCCCTTCCTTGCTTATGCCGGTGCTTAAAGATGGTCGAGTATTGGTTGATGGTGCGGTGCTTAACCCTCTGCCGATTACCCCTGTTGTGGGTGATCACTCTGATTCTATCATTGCAGTGGACCTTTCTGCTGAAGTGCCTATGCCAGGTGGGCGAAGTGTCGAAGAAGACGAAGCGCGCAAAGCGGCCCACGAACTGGAAAAAACCAATTGGTTTGCTCAGGTGAAGTCGAAAACGTTACAGTTTTTTGAGCGTAATGATGAAAATGAAACCCAAGAGGCGCTNAATGCCAATTTAGGTAAATTGGGTGTGGTGTATCAAATGTTTGATGCNATGCAGTCTTCATTAACNCAGTATAAAATCGCTGGTTATCGCCCGGANTTGTTAATNCGNATGCCTAANGACTCTATTCGATTTCATGAGTTNTACCGNGCNGANGAACAGATTCAGTTAGGTTANGACATCGCCTGTCGAGCCCTTGAAGGGCTTGAACGCGGCGAATCTAATACATATGGCCAGCTTTAGGTTAGACTGCGCAAAAATATCAAGAGACGTATTGTGAAGAATATCTACCAGCAAGCGGTTGAGCAACTGCCTACGATTATTGATTGGGTGCGGTTTGCCTCTAGCGAGTTTGAGCGCCAAGGCGTTTATTACGGGCACGGCACCGATAACCCTTGGGATGAAGCGCTTTTGCTTGTTACAGCGAGCTTGCAAATGCCCTTCGAAATTAGCCCGCAACAAGCTCAGTGTCGATTGATTCATGATGAGCGAACGCACCTTGCGCAATTGATTCAGCGACGCATTGAAGAGCGCATTCCCGTGGCGTATATAATCAATGAAGCTTGGTTTTGTGGCTTGCCATTTTATGTGGATGAGCGTGTCTTGGTGCCGCGCTCGCCGCTGGCGGAGATTATTCAAAACCGTGTGAGCCCTCGGCTAGATGGCAAAGAGCCAAATCGGGTATTGGATTTGTGCTGTGGCAGTGGTTGCATTGGCATAGCCTCTCTACAGGCATTTCCTGAGGCTCAGTTGGATTTAGCTGACTTGAGTCGTGATGCCCTTGATGTGGCGGAAATCAATATAGAGCGCCACCAGCTGTTTGATCAGGTGGCGGCCATTGAGTCGGACTTATTCTCTAATTTACAGCCTGGCTACGACTTGATTCTATCGAACCCGCCTTATGTGGATGCCGAAGATCTAGCGGATATGCCAGCCGAATATCAACACGAGCCCGCTATGGGCTTAGGCAGTGGCCATGACGGCCTGGATATCACCCGTCAAATATTGGCCAATGCTTGTGATTATTTGAACCCAGAAGGGGTGCTGGTGGTTGAGGTGGGGAATTCTTGGATTCATCTAGAGGCGCAATTTCCACAAGTGCCATTTACCTGGGTAGAGTTTGAGCATGGTGGCGACGGGGTGTTTGTGTTCACGCGTGAACAACTGGCCGCGCATCAGCATCACTTCCGTGTATAATGTGTCCAATTTTTTAGTTAATAAGCAGTTTACTTATGTCTGGTAATTCATTTGGTAAATTATTCACCGTCACGACCTTTGGCGAAAGCCATGGTGTGGCGTTAGGCTGTATCTTGGATGGCTGCCCTCCAGGCATTGAGATTACAGAAGAAGAGATTCAAGTAGAACTTGACCTGCGCAAGCCGGGTACGTCGAAGTTCACCACTCAGCGCCGTGAGCCGGATCAGGTGAAAATCTTATCCGGTATATTTGAAGGTAAAACCACGGGTACGCCCATTGGTATGATCATCGAAAATACCGATCAGCGTTCAAAAGACTATGGCGATATTTCACAGAAATTCCGCCCAGCCCATGCTGATTACGGCTATACACAAAAGTATGGCTTCCGTGATTACCGTGGTGGTGGTCGCTCAAGCGCCCGTGAAACCGCCATGCGTGTGGCCGCTGGTGCCATTGCTAAGAAGTTCTTAGCGGCCAAAGGCATTGAAGTGCGTGGCTATCTATCACAGCTTGGCCCGGTTAAAGCCGAAAAGTTTGACTGGGAGCAAGTGCGCCAAAACCCATTCTTCTGCCCAGATGCCGACAAGGTGCCAGAAATGGAAGCCTACATGAATGCCTTGCGCAAAGAAGGGGATTCCATTGGTGCTAAAATCACCGTTGTAGCCACAGGTGTTAAGCCAGGCTTAGGTGAGCCAATCTTTGATCGTTTAGATGCAGACCTTGCACATGCATTGATGAGCATTAATGCAGTAAAAGGCGTTGAAGTAGGTGATGGCTTTGATGTGGTTGAGCAA
>NYTP01000049.1 GCA_002683575.1 Bermanella sp. | reverse complement strand
CCTGACAACGACGCTCCATTTCTGGGTTGCCACGTTGAACTGACGCAAAATCTAAATCTTCGTTTTGCTCACCGCCATCAACTGATGACGCTGCGCCACCGCCTAAACCAATTTGCATGGCAGGGCCGCCCAGCGCGATTAATTTACCGCCCACTGGAATGTCTTTTTTCTGTACATGCTCTTCACGAATATTACCGTAACCGCCGGCAATCATAATTGGCTTGTGATAACCACGTACGCCATCACTGGCTTTGTCTTCAAACGTACGGAAGTAACCACATAAGTTTGGACGACCAAATTCATTATTAAACGCTGCCCCACCAATTGGGCCTTCCAGCATGATGTCTAATGCAGATGCAATACGGGCAGGTTTGCCGTATTGGCTTTCCCATGGCTGCTCATAACCTGGGATTTTTAAATCAGAAACCGTAAAACCGGTTAAACCCGCTTTTGGTTTAGAACCAATACCGGTTGCGCCTTCATCACGAATCTCACCACCACTACCGGTCGCTGCACCCGAGAATGGCGCTATGGCTGTTGGATGGTTGTGTGTTTCCACTTTCATCAAGATGGCCATCTGCTCTTGATGGTAACGATATTCTTTTGAACCCGCTTCTGGGAAAAAACGACCCGCTTGTGAGCCACGAATTACAGATGCATTGTCTTTATAAGCAGACAAAATGTTTTCGTTGTGATGCTCGTAGGTGTTTTTGATCATTTGGAACAAGGATTTATCTTGTGCCTGGCCATCAATGTCCCAACTGGCATTGAAAATTTTATGACGGCAATGCTCAGAGTTTGCTTGAGCAAACATCATTAGCTCGATGTCGTTAGGGTTACGAGCTAACTTTTTGTAGTTGTCGACTAGGTATTCGATTTCATCATCAGCAAGGGCTAAACCCAACTCTTTGTTAGCCGCTTCAAGTGCCGCAGCACCGCCTGCAAGAATATCCACTTGCGACATAGGGGCAGGCTCTGCATGACTGAACAAGGCTTGCGCATCGTCAAAATCCGCAAGCACGGTTTCCACCATGCGATCAAACAAGTGCGCCTGAATGCCAGCCGTGTCATCTGAACCAGTCACCCAATAAGCCACACCACGCTCAAGGCGCTTTACATTGCTTAGACCGCAGTTCTTTGCAATATCGGTGGCCTTTGAAGACCAAGGGCTAATCGTACCAATACGTGGCACCACTAATATCATTTTACCCTGCGGCTGTTCCGCTTGAGCCTTTGGCCCATAGCGCAGAATGCGTTCCAGCACAGAATGTTCTTGGTCACTAAGACCGCTGAGGGTTTCAGCAAAGTGAACAAACTCTCCATACACAGAGGTAACCTCTGGGTGAGTGGTTTGAATTTTTGCTAGTAGCTTTTCACGACGAAAGGCAGAAAGTGCAGGAGCACCGGACAGTTTGAGCATTGCTGTTCAGCCTACTGAAATAAGAGGTGGAATTTAAGAGGGCATAATTCTAAAGGAAAGGAGCCTGTCTCACCAGCTTTAAACTAGGCTGTGCTTGAGTTCTACACAAGGCATAATGCGTCACACTCATACACAAGATAATACTTTATGCGTATATAACAAAATGATCTAAAATTAAGAGGATCAACAATTACGGGGCCTGAAGGGCATTTATGTTGAAACTGACCAACATTGTCAGACACGGGGGTTTGGAGCTTTTGCCTTCTCCCATTAAAATATGACACAGATCACACTTTACTTAAACATTGGGGAGGGCACTTATGCAGCAGCATCTTGCGAATAAGCAGCAATGGCTATTAAAAGCCAGCTTTACCCTTTGCCTTTTGTGCATCATGGTCGTATTAGCCATGAGCTCTGGTAGTCGTCATGACTACGACGATATCGTAGAAAGCGGTGTGCTGAAAATTATCACCCGCAACAGCCCAACCACGTATTACCAAGATAAAGACCAAGTATCTGGCTTTGAGTATGAACTGGCACAAATGTTTGCTCAATTTTTAGGCGTCAAACTAGAAGTCACCGTCGCCGACACACTTGATGACCTTATCTCTGAAGTAGAAGCCGGTAATGTTGCCTTTGCAGCGGCCGGCTTAACCGTGACACCTAAGCGCTCTGAGCGCGTGCGATTTGCCAGCAGCTACCTAGATGTCAAACAAAAACTTGTTTATCGACTTGGTAAAAAGCGCCCTAAAACCCTTAAAGATTTATTGGGTAAAACCCTAGTGGTCACCGCTCACTCTAGCCATGCTCAACACCTGCATAGCCTTCAACAGACAGACCTACCACAACTGACCTGGATCGAGCGAGACGACGCAGAAGTCTCGGAGCTTGTGCAAATGGTAGAAAACGGCGAAATCGACTACACCATAGTTGATAGTAATGAATTCGATGCTTTAGCTGGCTTTTACCCTAATGTCACCAGCTCCATGGAGCTAGGCGAGACACAAGAGCTTGCGTGGGCGTTTTCAAAGTTTTCTGATAACAGCCTACTCAACAAGTCCCGCGAGTTCTTTCAGTTAATGCGTGAAACCGGTTTATTATCGCAATTAGAAGAGCGCTACTACGGGCACCTTAATCAAATTGATAACGTTGGCACTCTGACCTTTCTTCGTCAAGCGGATGAGCGCTTACATCGCTACCAAGAATTATTCCAAAAAGAAGCCGTCAACCACGACGTGGATTGGCGTTTATTAGCGGCTATCGGTTATCAAGAAAGTCACTGGAAGGCCCGTGCACGATCGCGCACCGGTGTTCGTGGACTTATGATGCTGACACGCACAACAGCAAAAGAAATGGGCGTTAAGAATCGTCTCAATGCTGAACAAAGCATAAAAGGTGGAAGTGCTTATTTCGCTAAATTGAAAAAACGCTTTGACCACATTAACGAACCTGATCGTACTTGGATTGCTCTAGCCGCTTACAATGTCGGGGCTGGTCATGTAAGAGACGCGCAAAAGATTACCGAAAAACAAGGTGGCGACCCAGAACGCTGGATGGACTTAAAAGAACGACTCCCCTTGCTTGCTCAAAAGAAGTATTACAAAAACACCCAGTTTGGTTTCGCACGCGGTTATGAACCCGTTGAATACGTGCAGAACATCCGTCGTTTTTATGATCTATTAGTTTGGCGTGAACAGCCAGAACCCACTTACAGCGCAAATATGGATGAAGGTGAATCCTTCCTGACAGCCGATAGTGGCTTTAAAACCATTCCACCTTTGACCGAAGTAAAATAATCGGACACAGGTAAACAGTTGACCTTTTTTACCGGCTTAGGCCGGTATTTTTTTGTCTGAAGTTTATCAACACAACCGTCATTTACGATTGCGATGAGTGTTTTTGAGCCAGCTTGAGTGCTTTTTTTTCATCGCGCCTGCGCTGAAAAAATGCTTGCATCACCTCACTGCACTGCTGCGCCAACACCCCAGCCAACACCTCTACTGTATGGTTGAAGTAAGGCTCTTTAAAAATATGCTGCTGGCTATGCACGACACCGGCCTTTGGCTCTGCTGCACCATAAATCACTCGCTTAATACGGCCATGGACAATTGCACCTGCACACATGGTACATGGCTCAATCGTGACGTATAAATCCGCATCCACGAGCCGATAATTATTCACATTTTTTGCCGCATCTCGTAACGCCATCACTTCAGCATGGGCCGTTGGGTCCTGGCTTGAAATAGGCTGATTAAAACCTCGACCGATGATCTGGCCGTCAAGCACCACCACTGCCCCCACTGGCACTTCATTGCTGGCATCGGCAAGCTTAGCTTGGGCAATGGCCTCGGTCATAAATTGTTCGTGTTGTTTCATGGTGACTCAGGTAATGCATGATTGGCCACCTGAGAGGCAGACTCACTTAAAACCCAAAAGGACTGTAATAAGCCTGCTGTAATCTCAGGTACTTCTAACATAGGTGCGTGACCCACGTTGGGTAAAATATCCGTTTGAATTTTAGGTGTATGCTCTAAAAATTTATCCACGCTGGACACATGCAGCACACGATCTTGCTCTCCCCAAAGCACATAAGTGGGCATGGCGAGTTTTTCAAAAATGTGTGTAAACCCACCAGAATAACGAGCCGATTCAGACTCTTTATAGATATGGTTAAAAATTTGATCATTGGCTTGCTCTCTGGCCATGGCGCGATCTGCCAATACATCCGTTGCAGGCCAAGGTAAAAACGGAACCTGCTCCATGGCAAATGACATTAATCTAGACATGTCCTCTGGGCTGCGAACAATGAGAGGGTTGGGTTTGTTTTGCTCAATCAAGCGTTGTAATTCACTTGGCTCTTCCCCATAAAAACCCACTGCATCAATAAGAGACAAGGTGCTGACAAACCCCGGGTGGCGATAAGCATACAGTGCAGCAATGGCACCGCCCATACTATTGCCCACCAAATGAAATTGAGTCAAACCAAGAGCGTTAATAAACTCGGCCAGCCGTAGGCTTTGTTGATCAAACCCATAAAAGTCATCTTTTAAGTAAGTGGTTTCACCATGACCAGGTAGATCTGGTGCAATAATATGATAACCCTCAAGGAAACGAGCCATGCGTGTCCAGTTGTCTTTTTCAGCGGCAAACCCATGTAACAGAATCACCACAGGCTTATCTTGAACTGAATCTTGTGACTCCAGGTAAACCCATTGATAACCACCCACATTCAATTGTTTACGTTCAAGATCGGATAAGCTGCGCTCCACACCAACCCCGAAATCGAATAACGAATGTTTTATACTGGTGCAACCGATCAATGTGACGGCTAATAAAAGGGAAATTATTATTTTCATTGTGTTCTCCTAATCAGGCTCTAGACTAGCGATTGCGCTAGATAGCTGCAATAGGTGGCTAAAACATAATATGAAAAGTATTCACAGGCATTAACCAATCTAAACAAGATACCGCGCTTCACGGAAGTATTTCCTGTTACATAATTCAAATATCAAACAAGACAATCATAATTTGGATATTTGATTTAAGTATCTTTACGACGCCAGCAGTGATTAACAATAGAGACTCAATCTAAGGCATGAACAAACAGAGCTGATACAAAAAAGCCCAGTATAAACACTGGGCTTGAATAGTAGGCTAACAATATTTAATTAACCGTTTGCAGCCATTTTTGAAACTTCTGGCTCTTCTTCAAACTGCTTAAGTAAGCCGGTGATTTTTTCTTCAAATGCTTTTTTCTGATCACTTGCTAATGCTTTTTCTTGCTGCAATGAAGTCACTTCTTGTTTTAGCTCTTCATTTTCCATATTAAGCAATTCAATCGTTTCTAGTGCCAATGTGATTTTTTGCTCTAACTGATCTAATAAATCCATACATACCTCTACTGCTGGTGAAAAACAGGCGCGATAATAAGGCTCAAACAAATGGGACGCAAGTACAATCCAATGATCCTATCATCGCCCCATGCATTTATTCACTAAGGGCATCGATTCGGGCAACCACCGCTTGCTCAATACGATTAAGCGCTTCATTTAATAGAGGGCGCTGACAACCAAAATTTAAACGCACATAGTCATTATCACCAAATTCAGATCCACTGGACATGCCAATACCAAAGGTTTCAAAATATCGTTGCGGATTATCCAGCTGTAATTTCGATACATCCAACCAAGCAAGATACGTCGCTTCAGCTTCTCGCATAGAAATGCCAGGCATGGTGTTAATCCGATGCATGATTAAATCATGGTTGCCCTTTAGATATTCGATCAGCTTTAAGCGCCAAGGCTCTCCATATTGAAAGGCCGCTTGCGCTGCATGCATACCTAAAATATTAACGTGCCCCACTAAACCATCCATTAATTTTGAATACTGAGTACGCAGTTTGATATTAGGAATAATGGCAAAAGCCATATCCAAACCGGGTACATTGAATGTTTTACTCGGTGCCATCAACGTAATGCTTCGCTGCGCGGCATCATCATTTAATGAGGCAATGGGAATATGCTTTTTGCCATTTAAAATAAGGTCACAATGAATATCATCTGAGCAGATGAGCAGGTCATATTTTTTACACAGCTTAGCTAATGCTTCTAGTTCTTTGTGAGAATATACCTTGCCAATGGGATTATGCGGATTACATAGCAACATTACCCCAACTTCAGGATTTAGGATTTTCTCCATGGCCTGTAAATCCAAAGACCAGCTATCACCATTGGCCTTGGCATAAAACTGATGGTTATCCATTTTTAAAATAGGCGCATGACGAACAAGGTGTGGATATACCGGCAGAGCGGTAATATCCGCAGGGCGACCTTTGTTCACAGAAATAGCTCGCGCTAAATTCAGACCTTTAACCACACCCGGGGTAAATACAATCCACTCAGGTTCAATGGCCCAGTCATAATGATGCTGACAATGTTTCACAATCAGTTGGCGTAACTCAGGGTTATCCGAACCATAGCCCAGCACACCATGATCCACCCGTTGCTTAATGGCTTCTAGAATCTCAGGTGCCACCTGAAAATCCATATCCGCAACCCACATGGGAAGAATATCTTTCTCTTTATAACGCTTCCATTTGATGGAATCAGATTCGCTGCGATCGATATCAGGGCCAAACAACTCATCTGTCTTCATGCTATAACCTTTACCTTATGACAATTCACAATGACTTTAGCAGTAAAGATTTCNTCCAAACAGGTACAATTTTGAATTTTATGCATAAAAAAACCNATACAGAAATACCGGTTATGCGANAAACAAACAACAAGNNGTGAATCGTTTAGCTAATGAACTACCTGCTGGGCGCTTAATTCATTAAAGACCATAGTAAAATCATAAGGATTCAGTGCTGTTTGTCTCATTGCTCGATTAGCAATTTTTGCTAGCTCATGAAATAGGTCATCTTGAATTTTAACGAAGGGTAAAAGATCGTCTATGAAGCACCCAAACGCCCTGACTTCGATTAACTGCATCTGGTGACGTTGCGCCACAGGCAAGCCATTCAGATTAGTGGCCGCACCAAAATCCCCAAACAATATAGAACCTCGCGAATCATACATTGTGTTATGTGCATAAATATCACCATGACTGACGCCTTGCTGATGCATATGCAAAAGTGTACCTGCCATTTGTAGGGATATCTTCAATAACGTTTTAGAGGTCAGGGAGGTATTTGGCTCAAACGTATCGCGAGTACAGCTTTGTAAGCTGGGTGGTAAACCAAGGTTTTTAAAATCAGGGGAGATCAGGTCCATTACCAACCCTAATTGTTTCTCATCATCAATACGGGCGACCACACGAATGAGGTTTTCATGTTCGCCCGTTTTTAAACAGCATTCAATTTCATCCCGTGGATAACCATCACTGGTAACGTCACCTTTAAAAAGCTTCACCGCTACAGGTTCATGGTTTTTAGATTTTCGCCAATGAGCGTGATGAATCACACCAGAGGCTCCTTCGCCTATTGGATGATTTAAAACCAAAGAATCCAAGGGTACGTTAATAATGGTGTTTTTCGGTGCATCTAATGCCTTGCAAACAGGGTTGCCTGAAAAACCGAGCCAAGCCAATTTAGGTAAGCTTACTAGCCAATCAGGAATAGATGTTAACCGGTTTGCTGACAAACGCACTAATTCGAGCGCGCCACAGTCTGCCATGGTCTCCGGCAAAGACGACAATCGATTACCGGCAAGCGCTAACTTTTTTAGTTTTGTTAACCGCCCCATTGATTCAGGAAGTGTTTCAATTTGGTTATTGGTCAAAATTAACCAATTGGTTGATAGCGGAAAACAGTTTTGCGGGACGGTTTTAACGCGATTCGATTTAAACGCAATCATCTGCAATGTTTCACATTGGGCTAACACTGGCGGGATATGCTCAAAAAGATTGTCGGTTAAAAACAAAATCTTTAGATGTTTAAATCGATAGAAATCATCAGGAAGGTCAGATAACTGATTCCCCCCAAGATCCAATATTTCAATATGGTCCGCTAATTCAAATAACTCGCGCGGGAACTCGGTCAAACCATCAGCCAACTTAAAACGCTTTTGTGACCCAAGGGATTCAGGTGTAATTAAGTTAGATTGCAACTGTTCTAATGTAAACACACTATTCTCGCTAATAACTTTCGCAGTGCTGATTAAAACTTAATAAAAAGACAGTCATCTACGTGAGTACGTTTTATTGTTTGCATGCGAAGACACATTTAAACCCATAAAAAAGCCGATGCAAGCATCGGCTTTAAATCGGGTGCGCAGCACCCTCTATCAATCAATCTTCGAGTGTGGCTTTATTATTCCCACTCAATTGTTGCAGGCGGCTTAGATGAAACATCATAAGCCACACGAGAGATGTGTTCGATTTCATTAATAATACGGTTCGATACTTTCTCTAAAAGTTCGTACGGCAAGTGCGCCCAACGAGCCGTCATGAAGTCGATGGTTTCAACAGCACGCAAAGATACAACCCACTCATAACGACGTTGATCACCCACTACACCAACCGACTTAACCGGTAAGAACACAACAAACGCTTGGGATGTTTTGTGGTACCAATCAAAGTTGTGTAGCTCTTCAATGAAAATGGCATCCGCTTCACGAAGAACATCAGCGTATTCTTTTTTCACTTCACCTAAAATGCGCACACCAAGACCCGGTCCTGGGAACGGGTGACGGTAAACCATATCGTATGGCAAGCCTAGCTCTAGACCAATCTTACGCACTTCGTCTTTGAACAATTCACGTAGAGGCTCAACTAAATCCATCTTCATATCGTCAGGCAAGCCGCCCACGTTATGGTGCGATTTAATCACGTGGGCTTTACCGGTTTTAGATGCCGCTGATTCAATCACGTCTGGGTAGATGGTACCTTGCGCTAAGAAATCCACATCTTTAATTTTGCCCGCTTCTTCATCAAACACTTCAATGAAGGTGTTACCAATTACTTTACGTTTTGCTTCTGGGTCAGAAACACCTGCCAGTTTGCCAAGGAATAAATCGGCACTGTCTGAGCGAATCACTTTTACACCCATGTTTTTAGCAAACATGTCCATAACCATGTCCCCTTCGTTTTTACGAAGCAGACCATTATCAACAAAGACACAGGTCAGTTGTGGGCCAATGGCTTTATGCAGTAAAGCAGCAACCACAGATGAATCCACACCGCCTGATAAACCAAGCAAGACTTTTTTATCGCCCACTTGAGCTTGTACTCGCTTAATTTGATCTTCAATAATATTGGCTGGCGTCCACAAGCCTTCACAGCCCGCAATATCTTTAATGAAATGCTCCAGCATACGACCACCTTGTAAGGTGTGCGTTACTTCTGGGTGGAACTGTACACCAAAGAAATTTTTCTCTGGGTGATACATTCCGGCAATTGGGCATGATGGCGTAGATGCCATTAGCTCAAAACCTTCTGGCATTTTGACCACTTTATCGCCGTGGCTCATCCATACGTCCAGAAGTTTTTCACCTTTGTCGCTTACGTGATCGGCAATGTCTTTAAACAATGCACTGTTGCCTTCGGCTTTAATTTGCGCATAACCGAATTCACGAATATCAGAGCCTTCAACTTTGCCGCCTAGTTGCTCTGACATGGTTTGCATCCCATAACAAATACCAAAAACAGGCAGACCCATATCGAAAATTTCTTGCGCAGCTCGTGGGCTATTTTCTTCATGCACAGACTCAGGTCCGCCGGCTAGAATAATGGCTTTAGGGTCAAATTCTTTAATCTCTTCAAAGCTCATATCCCAAGCGCGAATCTCAGAAAATACACCAAGCTCACGAACACGACGTGCAATTAGCTGAGTGTATTGAGAACCAAAATCTAAAATTAGGATTTTCTGTGCATGTATATCGGTCATAAAAACCTCGTATCTATAAAACTAAAAAACCTGTTGCTCTGGCAACAGGTTAAAATTCTGTTTGCTGGAGACGGATTTGCCGCCCCAGCCTACTTAGAGTATTTAAAGACACTCTAAGGTAGCGCAGATCGTGACCTAGAGATTCACTCGCTAGATCACAATCCACCAATCACTTAAAGAGATTAGCCCATACGATAGTTAGGGGCTTCTTTCGTGATTTGCACATCATGCACATGAGACTCTTTCATACCCGCCGCTGAGATTTTTACAAACTCAGGCTTGGTACGCATTTCATCAACCGTGGCACAACCGGTATAACCCATGGCACTGCGTAAACCGCCCATCATTTGATGCACAACATTGCTCATCGGGCCTTTAACCGCAATACGACCTTCGATGCCTTCAGGCACCAGTTTATCGTTGCCGGCCTTTGCATCTTGGAAGTAACGATCCGCAGAACCTTGGCTTTGCCCCATGGCACCAAGAGAACCCATGCCGCGATACGATTTATAAGCACGGCCTTGGAACAGTTCAACTTCACCAGGTGCTTCATCCGTACCGGCTAATAGCGAGCCAGCCATGATGACATACGCACCAGCCACAACGGCTTTAGCCATATCACCAGAGAAACGAATACCGCCATCGGCAATCAATGGAATGCCAGTGCCTTCAAGTGCAGCGGCTACATCGGCTACTGCGCTAATTTGTGGAACACCCACACCAGCCACAATACGAGTGGTACAAATAGAGCCTGGACCAATGCCCACTTTCACGCCATCAGCGCCCGCTTCCGCTAACGCTTTTGCCGCCGCACCGGTTGCAATATTGCCGCCAATGACTTGTAAATCAGGGAAGGTTTGCTTGGCCCAGCGTACACGCTCAATTACACCTTTAGAGTGACCATGAGCCGTATCAACAATGATGACATCCACACCCGCATTGGCTAATGCCGTAATACGATCAGGCGTTTCTGGGCCAGTACCAACAGCCGCACCCACACGCAAGCGACCTTGATCGTCTTTACATGCATTTGGATAAGCCGTGGCTTTATCCATATCTTTTACCGTCATCAAACCAACCAGTTCAAAGTTGTCATTTACAACCAAAACTTTTTCAATGCGGAATTTATGCAGTAATCCTTGAACCACGGCATTGTTTTCGCCTTCTTTAACCGTAATCAGCTTTTCTTTTGGCGTCATCACACTGGCAACCGTAGCGCCAAGGTTTGTCTCAAAACGCACATCACGGCCTGTCACAATACCGACCAAATCAGTACCGTCGACCACCGGCACACCGGAGATGTTGTTTTGACGAGTAATTTCTAATAGCTCACGGATAGTGGTGTTACTTGGAACCGTAATTGGGTTTTTAACCACGCCACTTTCGTATTTTTTTACTTTACGAACTTCAGCGGCTTGCTGATCGATGGTCATATTTTTATGGATAATACCGAGACCACCTTCTTGCGCCATAGCAATAGCTAAGCGTGCTTCGGTAACCGTATCCATCGCAGCTGAAACAAGGGGAATATTTAACTCAATACCACGGGTCAACTTGGTTTTAAGATTCACCTGATTGGGCAAAACTTCGCTGTAACCGGGAACGAGAAGTAGATCGTCGAACGTCAATGCGTCTTGGGCAATTCGCAACATGATGGGACCGCCATACCTGAATAAGAATGGCGCGTAATTCTACCTTAAATGCAACCATGGCGAAATCAAAATTTGTTTAACAGGCCATCATTTTTAGGGTTAGCACACTAATCTGCCAATAAGGCCTGTATTTCAAAGAGACTTAGGGGGGTAAATTAGACATGAAATCCAGCATAACCTGCTGGTACTGCTCTGACCGGAAAGTAGCAATATGGGCCCCATGGGTGCTGACCCAGGCTTTAGGTTGCTTTGCATTTAAAAATAACCGCTCTCCAGCGTCATAGGGAACGGTTTGATCTTGTGGGCTATGGAGCATGAGTAAGGGCATCTCTCCCCATTGATCAATCCACTTTATTGGATCGTACCTTGATGTCATGGCATATGCAGGTAATTGCAATAACCAGGTCAACCAGTGACGGGACATGGCCGTGGCAGCCATACCTGGGTAACTATCAAAGGCCGCATCGAGTACGACACCATTAATTTGGGTTTTTCTGGGATAACTGGCCAATCCATATACGGCTAACGTTGCCCCCATACTTTGCCCAAGTATCACAACAGGTAAATGATTGTTTTGCTCTAGTACCCAATCAAGACCCGCATGCACATCCATAAAAATATCTGGCAACATGGCTTGACCATCACTTTGGCCATATTGACGATACCCCAATAAAAACACGTTATAACCGGCTTTGACTAACCAGTGCACATTAAACTGGTGATAACTCATGTTTTGCGCATTGCCATGTAAAAACACCACATTGCCCAGCGCTTCACCTCTGGCTGGCATCCACCAGCTATGAAGATGCGTCCCATCATGGGCAATACTGTCTACCGCTTGATAATCAAAACCCAATTGCGCTGGCGTCGCGGGGTAGTCTTTTAACGGGTAAAACATTAAAGATGTCATACTGGTACAGCCCGATAGGCCTACCAGCAAAACAAACAGCAACCCGTTTCTAATGATAAATGGCATAAGTTAACCGGGCCTGTTCTTGTTCAAGCTGGCGCCAAGTTTGCTTGTGCCATTCGACTCTGATC
This sequence comes from Bermanella sp., assembly GCA_002683575.1. Taxonomy (GTDB): domain Bacteria; phylum Pseudomonadota; class Gammaproteobacteria; order Pseudomonadales; family Oceanobacteraceae; genus Bermanella. The sequence goes on along the minus strand of NYTP01000049.1, from coordinate 2,600 downwards.
TGTTGATGTTTACCCACCGGCACACCCACACCCACTTGGTATTGAGTACTATCACCTGATTCAAACACACTGCCTAAGTGCTGCGCTGACAGCCATGCACTGAATGCGTCTTTTTGTATTAGGTAACCCACTTCAGCCCCGGCACCCAAGCGCCAGTCATGATCGTAACGCTGACCATTGGCGATCTGGGTTTGTAAAAAACCATACACATTACCAGGCCCCACTTCATAGCCCACACCGCCGCCCAGTTTAATGTGCACCTGACCAAGATCATCACTCAGCCAGCGCTCATAACCACCATTGACCTGCCAACTGATTGGCTGACTAAAACGATTACGCGGACCTAACGATCGAATACTAATGACATCGAAGTGCTGCAATTGCAGATGGCTTTTATCTGCGCGCAAACGGATATCACCCATTTCAATTTGCGCCCCTTTTCTATAGCCGGGTAAATTATCTAACCAATCGTGATAGTTAATACGAAAACCCACTTCTAAAAAGTCTTCTGTAGCCCCTAAGGTTGAGCGCAATGTTTTGTGCCCATGCTCATCACGAATAGTAGGCTGCTCCAGTGCCGCAAATGCATCCCCCGTCACTGCCACTTTTGAGCGCAGTGATAATAATTTTAAACTGCGTTTAAGTAATGTTGGGTCAGTGTCTTTTTTCTTTAGATTCAAATAGCGGGTATAGCCATAAGCAATGTCCAGTACTTGCGCTTTTTTCTCCTCATCCAATGTCAGGTAGCGATCATCTCTTGCCATGGCGTAAGGGTCATCTGCTAGATCGCGGGCAATCATGCGAAGATGAGCATTAAGCTGTAAACGTTGATGTTCGATTAATGTGGTTTTTGATGGCCTAAATGTTACATCACCAATTAAGCCACTTTCTTCTAATGCTCGAATGGTATCGGTCGGTACCGTGCGATAAGTAAAAGGAGCGGCCAGTTGCCAATCTGGATTCACTGCATCCAATAAAGTGAGCAAACGATAAGAGCAATTTTCGTCAATAAAGAAATAATCAAATCGAATTTCATTTAACTCCCAAATATGACGAGTGAATTCCTGAATTTGATCATGGTTAAGTTTGAGCTCGTACTCCCAAATATCGCGGCTTTCAATATGGTTATATTCATTTACTTTTTCATAGTAGGGCACTAGAGATACATAACCTGGGTAGCCGCCGGTTAATCCTTTTACCGTGAATGTTAATTCATCATCATTGGCATCGGTAAACGCCGCAAAATTAATAGCCGACGATAATAATTGATGGCCTTGTTTGCCATCTAAACGAAATAAAGTATGCCCAAACATGGAAGACGGGCTATTAATATACGAGGAAGGGAAAATTAAAAATAACGCATCCCCTTGTACTTTTTCATACCAGTCATCGTAGGCCGGGCACGCAATAGTGGTGAAGTTTTTCTCAGGCAATACTGTTTGTAACCAGTTTAAACGGGCAGGAAATCGACAAACCGCCGCCTCATCACCTTCTGCCTGCTGCTGAAACGCCGTTACCGTGGCCTTTAATTCTGCTAGAGGGTCATACTTACCTGCTTTGGATAAAAAGAAACGGGCATCATCTACCTCTGAGTATTCCACATTGTTTAAACCCTGAGCCTTATAGTGCAACAATGCTCGCCACTTGGGTGATTGAGATAATTGAATTAAATTTGAATCTGAATAAGCAGGAAAAGACATACCCCCCGCCAAACATAAAAGGGCAATAAAACGTAAAATAGGCATGAATATTATTCTTAGGTTTCTGTGGTGCAAATATAATAAAGGGGTGCATGAGCACCCCCTATTTTCAATCAACTAACCATTAGGATTAACCTAAGTATTTAGCCAATTTATCATTACCAGCCATAACGCTAACCAGCGCGCCGTAAGCTTCTTCTGAAGAGGCTTCAGTGCTTACGAAAATTGAATCGAAGTTGGCTTGAACTTCTTTAGTGAATTCTGCTTTGTCTGCTGCATCAACACCAATTAGAGAAGTCAGTGCGTCTAGAGATTCACCTTGACCACGTGCAGAATCAGAAGCCAGTTGCTCCATGTTTTGATCCATAAATACACGTGCTAGTTTAAGTGGACCGTTAGCGCCTTCACAACCTAGAGTACCTGAGGTCATACCAAAGGTTTGGTTACCAGAAGAGCCATTGGTAGTAGCCGCCATTACGTGCTCATACCATTCATTTGCATCAGGGAAAACAACCGCAGTACCAAGACCACAACCTGCAGGGCTAGCGAAAGAAGATGTAGCAGCTACAGCAAGTGCAGCACCAGCGATGAACTTTTTCATGTATGATTCCTTATCCGTTGGAACAATTTAATCGGCGGTTTAGTCAACCGCCCAAACAGTATAGCCAGTTAATCCAGGGTTTTGTCTAGTAATTTTTAAGATTGGTTCACAGTATTAGGTCTTTATGAGTAAGTTTGCACAAAACAACAACATCATTAGCGTCAGCCAGCTAAACCGTCAAAGCAAAGAATTGCTCGAAACCTACCTGCACCGAGTTCAAGTGACAGGGGAGATATCAAACCTTGCTCGCCCCAGTAGTGGCCACTGGTACTTCACCTTAAAAGATCAGCGTGCCCAGG
>NYTP01000048.1 GCA_002683575.1 Bermanella sp. | reverse complement strand
GGCACCTTGTTGGCTGAGGGTGATAAAGTCACCTTTATAAAAGACTTAAAAGTTAAAGGCAGTTCACAAGTGCTAAAAATTGGAACCAAGGCTGTTATCAAACGTATTGTAGAGGGCAAAGACCATCAGCTGGACTGTAAAGTGGATGGCACGGGTGACATGATGGTCACCGCTAAATTTGTTAAAAAGGCCTAAAGGCAGTTAGGTCAATGATTTAAAACGTATTGTAATTGGGGTGACCTTGTCCGTTTTTGAAATCGTACTCATTGTATTTACGTTGCTCGTACTGCTGTCGATTGTGTGGGGCACTATTCGACTGGGCATTTCACCTATGCCCAGTTCACGCAGTGCACGTCAAGCCATGCTAGAGCTGTGTGATGAAGCCTTGCTTGAGAGCATTTATCAAACGATTAATAAACCGAATGCCGGTGTGAGCGATAATGGGCCGGTTAGGATATATGAGCTGGGCAGTGGCTGGGGCAATATGCTGGTGGCACTGGCAAGGCGTTATCCGCAACACATTATAGTCGGGTACGAGTTATCGTTTGTGCCCTGGCTGGTGAGTATTGTTTGGTTAAAATTATTACGCCTTAATAATGTAAGCGTGCATCGACAAGATTTTTTTAAAGTCGACCTTTCATCGGCCAAACTCGCTCTGTGTTACTTGTACCCTCAGGGCATGGTGAAATTGGAGGCTAAATTAACGGAAGACACCGGTTCATTAAATTATCTGATCAGCCATCATTTTGCTTTGCCCCATCATGAACCAATCAAAACCTTATGGCTTAAGGATGTGTATCAAACACCAATTTATTTGTATGAAGTTCGTTGAACTATGGGTGCTTTAAATTTTAAGTCTAGTTATTAAAGAGTTATGTTGATGAGTGTTAAGCGAGTACTAGTATTAGGCGGTTACGGTAATTTCGGTAAGCGAATTGTTGAGAATTTATCGCACGAGAAGGATATTATTCTTCTGATTGCAGGTCGCAATGAAAAAAAAGCGAATGAATTAATAACAGCATTAAAGAATAAAGGGTTGAGCGCAGAGTTTGAGTCAATTCAATTAGATATCAATAGCCCTAGTTTAGTTGAAGAATTAAGGCGTTTGAGACCTCATATAACGATACATACTAGTGGGCCATTTCAGGGGCAGGATTATAAGGTGCCAGAGGCATGTATAGCGGTTGGCAGTCATTATATTGATCTTGCAGATGATCGAAGGTTTGTGTGTGATATCAATAAACTTAATGAAAAGGCTTTAAGCCAAGATGTATTGGTCGTCTCTGGAGCGAGTTCGGTACCTGGACTTTCTTCGGTAGTAGTTGATCATTTTGCGGGTGGCTTTGCTTTTTTAAATGAAATTGATATTGCTATTGCTCCAGGGAATAAAGCTGAACGTGGTGAGGCGACAGTTAGAGGCATACTGTCTTATACAGGTCATGGTTTTCCAGTTCTTGAGCAGGGTGAGTGGGGAGAGAAATTTGGTTGGATGTCCCCAAGAAAATTGAATTTTGGTAATGGTATTGGTAAGCGTTGGTTAGCCAATGTGGATGTTCCAGATTTAGAATTGCTACCGCAGCGTTATTCAGGGGTTCAAACTGTTAATTTTCAAGCAGGGTTAGAGTTGCCTTTTTTACATTTTGGTATGGTGTTTATGGCTTTTTTAGCTAAAAGAAAGTTTGTAAAGGATTGGTCTATTTTTACGCCTTTTATATTTAAATCTAGCGAAATTTTCAAATATTTTGGCACGGACACAGGAGCTATGCAGATCAGAGTGTCAGGTTTAAATCAAAACGGGCAAACAAAAACAGTAAAATGGACATTACATGCAAATAACAATATAGGGCCCTATATTCCTACGCTTTCGGCAATTATTCTGGCAAAGAAATTATTGCATGAAACCGCTTTACAGCGAGGTGCAGTACCTTGTTTAGGTTTGTATGAGCTAGATGAGTTTGATGAGGAGTCTAGACTTTTAGGTATTCATCACGAAACCGAGGTGTTGGGTGGATAATTATTTATTGTTAAAGATGATTCATATCCTAAGTGCCATGGTTTTAACTGGTACAGGGGTTGGTATTGCATTTTTTATGTTTATGGCGTCACGTACTAAAAATGTGTTTGCTATCGCTATCACCGCCCGTCATGTTGTACTGGCGGATTGGATCTTTACCGCACCTGCGGTTGTTGTTCAGTTTGTTACAGGTGTAATGTTAATGTTAACTCTGGGCTATAGTTTTGATTCAATCTGGTTTTTTAGTGTTATGTCTTTGTTTGTTTTTATTGGGTTATGTTGGCTGCCAGTTGTGTATATTCAGTATAAATTAAAACGCTTAGCTGAAACGTCTATGACGACAGGAGTGATTGACCCTAAATTTAAAATGCTTATGAAGGTTTGGATTGGTTTAGGGATTCCAGCATTCTTATCTATACTGCTGATTTTTTGGTTGATGGTATTTAAGCCATTACCTGTTGTATAAGGCGAACAGAGAGTGAATATGAATATGATTGCTCGTGTTAGTTTGGCGATATTATGGGTGTTTACAGGTATTACCTCAGAGTTTTTTGCTAAAGATATTGGTTTTGAGATACTTAGCTCTGCGGGTATTTCAGGTCAGCTTGCCAGTGTCTTAATTTCGTTAGGTAGTCTTGCCGATGTGCTGGTCGGTTTGTGGGTGTTGTTTGGCGTTAAATTAGGGCTATGTTATTTGGTGCAGATGGTTTTAATAGTCGGCTATTCAATTTTACTATCGTTTATCGCGCCTGATTTTTGGTTGCATCCATTTGGCCCAATTACAAAAAATATCCCGATTTTGGTGTTCATATATTACTTGTATCAGGAGCAGAGGATTAAAACTAACGATGCTTAGTGTTTGTGCCTGTATCGTGGCTAACAAAAAAGCGCCTTAGGTTTTAAGGCGCTTTTTATTGTGGTGGTGAAAAGCATTCTTAAGCGTGCTTGATGCCTTTCAAGTGTTGATGGAAAACCCACAGGGCATGGTGAAACTGCAAGCAAAATTAACGGAAGAGGCCGGTTCACTAAATTATCTGATCAGCCATCATTTTGCTTTACCCCATTACGAGCCAATCAAAACCTTACGAATTAAAGATATCTATCAAGCACCTGTGTATTTATACAAAATGCATAATTAATGTCTTTTTTTAAATTATGCATTTTGACATCAGGCGCTTTTCTAATGACTAAACGATAGTTTCATGTCCTTAGCGATTTTTTTTGCATCAGCGGGTTTACCCTGGCGGGTGGTTATTCCATTAAGCCAAGTTTTCACTTGCTCTGGGTTGTTGTGCATCCAGCTACGAGCGGCACGTTTGGCAGGTACAAATTGATTAATGACTTGGTCCATCATGCTGGCTTCCATGGCTAAATCAAACTTCAGGTTGCTCAATAGGCGTTGGACGTTAGGGCACTCTTTACCAAGGCCTGTACGCACATTGGTATTGACGGTTGAGCCGCCATAATTAGGCCCAAAAAAATCATCCCCACCCGCTAGGTATCGAATATCAAATTGTTTATTCATAGGGTGAGGTGCCCAAGCTAAAAAGGCGATCCACTGGTTTTCATGTACGCGTTTTTTTACTTGCGCTAACATGATGTTTTCAGAGGTGGCCATTAAGCGAAATTTGCCCAAGCCAAATTTATTGGAGTCGATCATTTTTTGAATGATCAGGTTGCCGTCATTGCCTTTTTCAAGGCCATAAATGCGTCCACCAAAATTCTTTTTGAATCGAACTAAATCTGCAAACGTTTTTACCCCTGCGTCATATACATAAGTGGGCACCGCTAAAGTGTATTTGGCACCTTCTAGATTTACACCTAATGTTTCAATGGTGTTTTGCTCTTCAAAGGGTTTAATGATGGGGGCCATAGTTGGCATCCAGTTACCTAAAAAGGCATCGAGCTTACCTTGTGAAAGGTTTTGATAAATGCCGTCCACTGAATGAGTGCTCACCTTAACGTCATAGTTAAGTGACTCCAGTAAAGCCTGAGCCACGGCCGTGGTGACCTGTACATCTGTCCAATTCACAATGCCGAGTTTAACGGTTTCACATTGTTGGCTGGCGTGGGTTTGCCATGACAAGGTCAGTGTCAGGGTTAATAAAAGTAGTCTGGTAAACATATAAGCAATCGCGCTCTTTGTAATAAGTGTGTGTAAGCTCATGCAACGCCAATTGTTAATGTTTTTAACAAAAAGGGTGCAGATAAGTTTGTACTGAATTGGGTGATTGAAGCCGAGTTGGTTTATGTGGCTGGATTGGACAAAATCGGCCAAGATTATAGGGATAACCTAGAAATATTGATACGCATTATCAATAAGAAATTGAGATATATTTCACAGTTTGGTAATGGGACTGCTTGCGAGGAAATCATAGGGCCTAAGCCCTATGACATTATGCGTGCTTGATGCCTTCCAAGTGCTGGTGGCAAACCCGCTGTGCAATGTTTTTAAAGTCTTGAATAAAAGCATTTTCGGCTTGTTCTGCGCGCACGGCTGCATACAAGGTGCGCCATACACCATGACGGCCCAGAGGTTTTTCAACCACAAAGCCTTGTTTCACATAATCATGTACCGCCCAATTGGGTAAGCAGCTTATGCCACGGCCGCTGGCGACAAGCTGTACCATCATCATGGTCAGTTCTACTTGGCGTACACTGCCTGGCTCGATACCGGCAGGGGTTAAAAAGCATTGGAAAATATCCAAGCTTGAACAATCCACCGGGTAGGTGATGAGGGTTTCTTTGCTTAAATCGTGTGGCTCAATAACCGGCTTAGGTGTTAGGGCATGGTCTGGTGCCAGCACTAACATGGCTTGGTATTTGAACAATGGCAGGTACTGTACATTTTCATCATTTTTAGGGTCGGATGTGACCACTAAATCCAGCTCGCCATTTTTCAGTTTGGCGATGGAGTCAAAATGAAACCCGCCAAGCATATCCAGCTCCACTTCAGGCCAGTGGCCACGAAATTCGTTGAGGGTTGGCATCAACCAGTCATAACAGCTGTGACACTCGATGGTGATGTTTAAACGGCCTTTACGTCCTTGACGGATGCGCGACAAGTCCCGCTCACTGGCTTCAATTTGTGGCAATACCGATTGCGCTAATTCTAATAAACGCTGACCTGCGGGTGTAAAACGTACTGGCTTGGTTTTGCGATAAAACAGTGGCTGATCTAAGCGGCCTTCCAGCTCTTTTAACTGGTGAGACAAAGCCGATTGGGTGAGGTGAATCTGCGCAGCGGCTTCTACTAAGCTGCCTGTTTGATCCAGCGCCATTAGCGTTTTTAAGTGTCGAAGCTCGATGTTCACGTGCAACCTCAGTGAAAAGTATTAGGTGCTAATTAAAGTATCATTATTAAAATAATTCAACAATTATTTGAAAATAATGAGTTTGATTCAATTTAAAATAACATGCACTGTTTATTAGTAAATTTCATCAAGGAAAGAAATAACGTGAATAATATTAATAAATCGCTACTAAATATTAATGATAAAACCACCACTCATATTTTAGGCTACCCGCGTATGGGGCCTCAGCGTCAGCTTAAATGGGCCCTTGAAGACTATTGGAAAGGGCGCATCAGTCAGAGCCAGCTGTTAAACGAGGCAGCGGATATTCGCCAATCCCATTGGCAAATACAACTGGATGCCGGCCTAGACTTCATCACCGCCGGTGACTTTGCTCTGTATGACCATGTATTGAATCACTCCTACCTGTTTGGTGTGATCCCTGAGCGTTTTAAACCACAAAAGCCAGATGGGCAGTTAGATACCTACTTTCGCATGGCACGCGGTCGAAGCGCACAAGGGGATGATTGTGCAGCATGTGAAATGACGAAATGGTTTGATACGAATTATCATTATTTGGTGCCCGAATTTGAGCCCCAGCAAGGCTTTCAGTTAAACGCGGATGTGTGGCTAGATGAACTTAAACAGGCACAAGCCCTTACACCCAATGTAAAGGCCGTGCTCATTGGGCCACTGACCTATTTATGGTTAGGCAAGGCGCAAGGGGAATTCGATGCCCTTGAACTGCTGCCTCCATTACTGGACGTTTACGCCGAGTTATTACACAAGGTGAGTGAGCTAGGCATTGAATGGTTGCAGTTAGATGAACCCATTTTAGGTTTAGACTTAGCGCAAAGTTGGAAACAAGGATTTGAAATTGCCTACAACCAATTAAAAAGCGCATCACTCAAATTGCTGATCGCCACCTATTTTTCAAAACTGGATGACAACCTAACACTGGCTTGCCAGTTGCCGGTAGCCGGGCTTCACATTGATGGCATTAACGCAGCGCAAGACTTGCCTAATGTGCTGGACCGCTTGCCACCATATAAAGTGTTATCACTGGGTTTGGTGAATGGGCGCAATATCTGGAAAGCGGATCATGCTCGTTTATTGCAAGTCTTAACCCCGTTTTATGAAACCTTGGGTGAGCGTTTATGGCTTTCAACCAGTTGTTCGTTATTACATGTGCCAGAAGACCTAGAGCAAGAAACGAATCTTGTGCCAGCCATTAAATCTAAATTCGCGTTTGCAAAACAAAAATGTTTCGAAGTGACGGCCCTTGCCAGTGCATTGGCCAATTATGTTGATAGCCAAGCCGCTGAGCCGGTGAATTTAAATACGAGTACTCAGACTGTTAACGCACAAGCACAAGGGGCAACGCAGACGTCAATACAAGCAAACGTAGACACGTTAAAACACACCATTGAACATTTAACTGAGGCATCGTTTGCGCGATCGAATGATTTTAAAACACGCAAAGCTGCGCAGCAGGCGAAGTTTGATTTACCCATGTTTGCCACCACAACCATTGGCTCGTTTCCGCAAACTAAAGACATTCGCCAAGCCCGTTTAGGCTTTAAGCAGGGCAGCCTGTCACAGCAGGTGTATGAAACCATCATGCGCGATGAAATCCAGCTCGCGGTTAGTGAGCAAGAAGCCATTGGTTTGGATGTATTGGTGCATGGTGAAGCTGAGCGTAATGATATGGTGGAATATTTTGGCCAGCAATTAGACGGCTATGCTTTTACGGACTTTGGTTGGGTGCAAAGTTATGGCTCTCGCTGTGTGAAACCGCCCATTATCGCCAGTGACGTGCATCGTCCAAACCCGATGACGGTTCGTTGGAGCCAATACGCACAAAGCCTGACAAATAAACCGATGAAAGGCATGCTCACAGGACCCATCACCATGTTGTGTTGGTCGTTTGCCCGTGAAGATATTTCACTTAAAGAGCAGGCGTTTCAATTGGCGCTGGCCTTGTCAGCAGAGGTATTAGATTTAGAACGTGCCGGTATTACCATGATTCAAGTGGACGAGCCGGCATTGCGCGAAGGTTTGCCTTTACGCCAAGCGCACTGGCAAGGGTATTTGCGATGGGCGGTGGACGCGTTTCGGTTATCGGTTGCCAAGGTAAAAGACAGCACGCAGATTCATACTCATATGTGTTACGCCGAATTTAACGACATCATAGAGGCCATTGCACAGCTGGATGCGGATGTCATTACCATTGAAACCAGTCGTTCAAACATGGAGTTGCTCAAAGCGTTTGAAGATTTTAAATATCCAAACGATATTGGCCCAGGGGTTTATGACATTCATAGCCCCATTGTGCCCAGCCAAACATGGATGGCTCAACTGCTGCAAAAAGCGGCACTGTCCATTGCCCCAGAGCAGCTTTGGGTCAATCCAGATTGCGGCTTAAAAACCCGTGCCTGGCCTGAAACCCGTGAAGCGCTTACATTAATGGTGGCAGCAGCTAAGCAGTTGCGAGAACAGCATCAAACAGTGAACGCCTAGCCTTAGCGCCTTTCATGCAACCCAAGCCTAATTTAGGCTTGGGTTTATGGTCGATTTTTGCAACACACCCTTGCATCAGTCTTACCTATCGGAACACGATTTTCAGCATAAATTAGCGTACAATTGCGCGCTTAATATATCTGTAAGTTGCCATTATGTTTGCCTTTTTTGAAAAGCTCATTAACCCGTACCCACCAGAAGACCCGCAACAGCCACCCAATACTCTGTGGGCATTTTGCCGTCATTACACCAAAGGCATGATGCTACCGCTTATTGCCATGGCCGCTTTGACAGCGTTATTAGCCATATTTGAAGTGTACCTGTTTGGTTTTATGGGCCAGCTGGTGGATTGGTTGGTGGATAAAGACCCGCAAACCCTGTGGGATGAAGAAGGCAACACGCTTTATTTATTGGGTTTTATGCTGCTTATTGGTATGCCGTTGATGGTGGCATTGCATGCCATGGTGATTCACCAAGCCTTAATGGGCAATTTTCCCATGTCCATTCGTTGGATGGCTCATCGCTACTTGTTAAAACAAAGCATGAGTTTTTACCAAGATGAATTTGCTGGGCGTATCGCTACCAAGGTACTGCAAACCTCGTTAGCTGTTCGTGAAAGTGTGATGAAAATGCTCAACGTCATGATGTACATCTTGGTGTATTTTGTGTCCATGTTAGCGGTGATCGCGCAAGCGGATTGGCGCTTAATTATCCCCGTTCTGGGGTGGTTGGTGTTGTACATTATCGCTCAAATTATTTTTATTCCGCGTTTAAAAAACATTGCCACGGCACAGGCGAATGCCCGTAGTGATATGACAGGTCGCATCGTAGACAGTTACACCAATATCAGCACGGTTAAACTGTTTAGCCATTCAAAACGTGAAAGTGATTATGCAAAAGAAGGCATGGATGGCTTTTTGAAAACGGTCTACGTGCAAATGCGTTTGGCGGTGGGTTTGAATGTCAGTGTACATACCATCAACTATTTACTGGTATTAAGCATTGGTGCGTTAAGCTTGTTTCTATGGAGCGAAGGGGACATCAGTGTGGGTGCCATTGCAGTGGGCATCAGTTTGGCGTTGCGCTTAAATGGTATGGCTCAGTGGATTATGTGGGAAGTGAGCAGCTTGTTTGAAAATATCGGCACCGTGATCGACGGCATGCAAACGTTATCACAACCACAAGATGTGCAAGACACAGAGAAAGCCCCAGTACTTAATGTAAGAAAGGGCGCTATTGATTTTAATAATGTGGCGTTCTTCTATGACGAGAAACACGAAAATGGCATTACCCAGCGTAAGGTATTTGAACAGCTGCAACTGAATATTAAACCGGGCGAAAAAGTCGGGTTAGTGGGGCGCAGTGGTGCAGGTAAGTCCACCTTGGTGAACTTGTTGCTCCGCTTTTACGATGTACAAGGCGGCGAGATTTGTGTTGATGGACAAAGCATTTCTCAAGTGCAACAAGAAACCCTACGAGCAAAAATCGGCATGGTGACACAGGATACATCCCTGCTGCATCGCAGTGTGCGTGACAATATTTTGTATGGTCATCCGTCAGCCAGTGAAGATGACTTAATAGCCGCTGCGAAAAAAGCCGAAGCTTATGATTTTATTCAGCAGCTTACCGACCCATTTGGTAATACGGGTTTTGATGCGCAAGTGGGTGAGCGTGGCGTGAAGTTAAGTGGCGGTCAACGCCAGCGTATCGCCATTGCCCGTGTATTGTTAAAAGACGCACCCATCTTAATTTTAGATGAAGCCACCTCGGCACTGGATAGCGAAGTGGAAGCGGCCATTCAGCACAGCTTGAATTTGCTAATGGAAGAGAAAACCGTCATCGCCATTGCCCACCGTTTATCCACCATTGCTGCCATGGACCGTTTAGTGGTTCTGGATGAAGGGCGCATTGTTGAGCAGGGTACTCACCAAGAACTGGTCAACAGTGGCGGTATTTATAGTCAGCTTTGGTCTCACCAAACCGGTGGTTTCATTGGCGAATAAAGGTCACGTTTTTGATCTGTGTGAATTGATAGATTAAAACCATTAAAGCGTTGTACTAAAAAGCGACATTGATTTCAATGTCGCTTTTTTTATGGGTTATTTAATAACAATATTGAGTTTTAACGTCGGCGAAACCGGTTGCGGTAATCACTGGGTGTGACACCGGTTTTACTTTTAAATAGTCGCCTAAATGAGCTTGCGTCCTCGTAGCCCACTTGGTTCATGATGGTATCAATGTGCATCTCACTTTCTTCCAATAATTTTTGTGCCCCTTCTATGCGTAACCCTTGAATATAGGTATTTGGCGGCATGTCTAAAGCTTGGTTGAAGCGTCGGATAAGAGTGCGTTTAGAGATACTAAAGCGTTTAGCCAACTCATCAATCACAATGGGGGAGGCAAAATTTTGCGTTAACCAATGTTGCACGTCTTTGATCAAGGCATCTTTATGAGGTCTGGCTAAGCCCATCAGGGAATACGACAACTGGCTGTCGCGGCGGTAATCAATCACAAAGGCTTTTGCGGTTTGAATGGCGGTTTCAAACCCCACGAAACGTTCAATCATATGCAGGCCTAAATCAAACCATGCCAGGCCACCGCCTGCGCAATAAATATGCTCATCTCGAGTGAGCATAAACTGGGCAGAAAGGTTTACATTGGGGTAGCGGCTTTCAAAAGCTTGTTTAAACCCCCAGTGGGTGGTGGCTTGACGGCCATCCAGTACACCCGCTTCGGCCAGTAAAAAATTCCCCGTGCAATTGCCGGCAATGATGCAGCGCTGGTTATTGGCTTTTTGTATCACTTCAATTAACGCAGGGTTGCTGGCCAGTACTTGCTCAATGGGCCCGCCAATGGTGGGGATGATGAGGGCATCAGGCTCGCTGATTTCATCAAAACTCACATGGGCACCAAGGTTAATGCCGTTAATACAGCGGATGGGTTCGCCTGTCGCACTGGCAATTTGCACGTTAAAAATGGGCACAGGCTCGCTGCCTTGGATGCGGTTCCAGGTGACACCGGCTAGGGCAAATAGATCCAGCACACCCGTAATGGCGGATGCCAAGGCCTGATCATAGGCAAGTACGTAGATATTTTTCATATGTGGCACAAATGGCTTTATTTGTGGCTATATTGACAATTATCACGCTGCGATACAAGGACGATACTGCTGTCATGGTTAAAAAATAAAAGAGAGGTCGCCGATGGCAAACCTAATGAACGAAAAAGATATGGCGTTTTTGTTATACAACGTCCTAGACGCAAATGCGCTTACCCAGGCGTCTATGTTTGAAGATCACGATAAAACCACCTTTGATGAAGTGCTCAAAACCTCCGCCCGCATTGCCGAAGAGTATTTCTTACCCCACAACGCAAAAGCCGATGCAAACGAGCCACAGTTTGACGGCGAAAAAGTCACGACCATTCCAGAAGTAAAAACCGCTTGGCAGCATTTTGCACAATCAGGTTTATTATCCGCCCGCCACAAATATGAAGATGGCGGCATGCAATTACCGGCATTGATTCATGCGGCGTGTAATGCGTACTTTATGTCGGCTAATCCATCAACAGCAGGGTACCCATTTTTAACCAGTGCGGCGGCCAATGTGATCCATGCCTTTGGCAGCGATGAGCAAAAAGCCACTTTTTTACCGCACATGTTTAATGGGCGTTTCTCCGGCACCATGGCGTTAACAGAACCGGATGTAGGTTCGTCTCTGGGTGATATTACCACCAAAGCCATCCCTCAAGATGACGGCACGTATCGCGTGAAAGGCCAGAAGATGTACATCTCAGGTGGCGATCAAGATATTACCGAAAACATCGTACACCTTGTATTGGCGCGTATTGAAGGCGCGCCTCAAGGAGTGAAAGGCATTTCGTTGTTTATTGTGCCTAAATTCATTACCAACGAAGACGGTAGCTTGGCCGATCGCAATGATGTGAACCTTGCGGGCCTGCTGCATAAAATGGGTTACCGTGGTACTACCTCAACGGTGTTGAATTTCGGTGAAAAAGATAATTGCCACGGTTACTTAATCGGTGAAGCCGGTAAAGGCCTGATGTACATGTTCAAGATGATGAATGAAGCGCGAATTGGTGTGGGTACCGGCGCGGCTATGATTGGTTATCGTGGTTTTCTTGAATCACTGGATTACGCTAAAAATCGCCCACAGGGCCGTGCGCCAGATGAAAAAAATTCCCAAAGTAAACCGCTTAACATTGTTGAGCATGCGGATGTTAAGCGCATGTTATTGGCACAAAAAAGTTATGTGGAAGGCTCGCTGGCCCTGTGTTTGTTAGCTGCACGTTTGGTGGATGAACAAGAAGCCATGGGCAACGAAGACAGCGGTTTGCTGCTGGACTTATTAACCCCCATCGTGAAATCCTTTCCGTCTTATTACGGGCCAAAAGCCAATGACTTGGCCATTCAAGTGCTGGCGGGTGCCGGTTATACTCGTGAGTATCCGGTTGAACAGTGTTATCGCGATAACCGCTTGAACCCTATCCACGAAGGCACCCATGGGATTCAATCACTGGATTTACTTGGGCGCAAACTGTGGCAAGCCAATGGTAAAGGTCAGCAGTTATTAATGGCCAGAGTACAAGCAACATTAAAGAGTGCATCCAATAAACCGCAATTAGCGGCATTAACCGCAACCTTCCAGCAACACATGAGCACGTTTATTCAAACCACCATGACATTGGGTAAGGCTTTACAAAGCGGTGAGGTGAAAAAAGGTCTGGCTAACTCCGCCTTGTATCTAGATGTGATGGGTAAAATGGTCATTGCATGGTTGTGGTTAGAGATGGCAGACAAAGCCATTGAGACCTTTGGAGACTCAGTGGACGAAAGTGATCAGGCGTTTTTAGCCGGTAAGTTACAAGCGGCACAATATTTTATTATGTGGGAACTGCCTGAAATTGAACACATGGCAAAACTGTTAAATGGCTTTGATCCAACGTGCTTGGATATGCAAGAAGCTTGGTTCTAATAAAAGCCTGTTCAATTTTTAAGGAGAATACAATGAGCGATAAAGTATTAATTGATCATAGCGATCACGTTTTAACGATCACGTTTAATCGTCCAGAAAAATACAATGCACTGGATCCAGAAAGCTACCATATTTTGGCCAAGGCATTATATCAATTACAAACCGATGACAATTTGCGCGTGGGTGTGATTCAGGCAAATGGCAATCACTTTACCTCGGGTTTAGAACTGGATAAGTGGGCGCCTATTTTTGCAAAAGGTGAAGCACCTAAATTGCCTCCTGAGCACATTGACCCTTATGGTATTCAAGGTGATTTGCTGACAAAACCACTGATTTTGGCGGCACAAGGTTTGTGTTATACATCGGGTTTGGAGATGTTGCTTAATACGGATATTCGTATTGCCACAAAAGATGCGCGCTTTGCACAGTTAGAAGTACAGCGCGGAATTTATCCTTGTGGTGGCGGCACCGTACGTTTGCCAGAAGAAATTGGCTGGGCCAATGCGCAGCGTTACCTGTTAACTGGGGATGAGTTTTTTGCTGAGCAAGCATTACAGTGGGGCATGATTCAAGAAATTGTGGATGCGGATCGTTTGCATGAACGGGCCCGTGAGCTGGCTTTGAAAATTGCAGCGGCTGCCCCCTTGGGTGTGCAAGCGGCATTACGTTCTTCTAAGCAGGCGCGCACGCAAGATCAAAATACCGCATTGCACAGTGTGTTTAACGACATGCCCGCGGTGATGAAAAGTGAGGATGCCTTAGAAGGGGTTCGCTCATTTTTAGAGCGTCGTAAAGCCAACTTTCAAGGCAAGTAATTTTACGTAAAAACCGTGTTTTATTGTTACGCCCATGCTGGTTTCAGTATGGGCGTTTTTGTATTGAAAACTGCAAAAGTCTGATGCAGATTGTCCTCTTACACGCCATGCCACTGAGTGCTAGTATCGCCTCGCTTTTACCCTTGCTGATCAGAGGGCTGCTGGAGATAGACTTTCTGCACTGTCTAAAGTGCTTTTCAAAACCGGTTTTGTCAGTTATGTCTGCGGTTATTCGTGAGTGTAAGCGTTGTCTCAATGGTGTTTCACTTCTATAGTGAAATGTAATGAATGGTTTGCTCGAACCGTGAGGTTGAAAACACAGTGACTGATAACGTGAATGTAAAGCCACAAGCTCAAGTACTTGATCAAGCTTCAAGCGACAATATCCCGAAACGTTTTGCGTTGCTGATTTTAGGCGCGCTGGCTGTATTGGTGGCTTGGTATGTGTTATCGGACCGGTTTGCACCTGCATCCTCACAAGGTGCGGTTAATGCGTATGTAACACAATTAACATCTCAGGTATCAGGGCAAGTGACCCGTGTGTTTGTTGAAGATGGTGACATAGTGGACCCAGGCCAGCCATTATTTCAGTTGGATGATCGTGTGTTTAGGTTGTCAGTCAAGCAAGCTGAAAACGAATTAGCCCGTTCTATAAAAAGTACTCAAGCCACAGCGGCGTCCATTGTTTCATCCCAAGCGGCGGTGAATGAAGCGCGTATTAATTTAGAAAACGTTAAGGCATCCACCTATCGCACACAAGCACTGGCTAAACGTAAATTATTATCTTCAGGGGATGCCGATAACGCGCAAGCACAGTTAGATGCCGCGCAAGCGGCGTACAATAAAGCGCAAGCCAGTTTAAATAGCGCTATTTTGTCTTTGGGTGCAAAAGATGAAACCAACCTCGAAGTGCAAGCTGCGCAAATAGCCTTAGAGAAAGCCCAATTAAATCTTGAATACTCCACTGTAAAAGCTCCAACACAAGGGGTGGTGACTAATATGCGTCTGGCCATTGGCCAATATGTGGCACCGGGGAATCCGGCATTAACGTTTATCGATACCCGTGGTGCATGGGTATCCATTGACCTTAGAGAGAATCAATTGGGCAACGTGGATATTGGCGATGAGGTGGATGTGGCCTTTGATGCTGTGCCGGGGAGTATTTTTAACGCTGTGGTAAAAAGTGTGGCCTGGGGCATTGATCCCGGGAAAACCACGGCCAACGGTTTACAAAAAAACCAGCCTTCTAATCAATGGTTTGAACCGGCACGACGTATCCCTGTTCACATTGAATTAGTGGGCGGGCTTGACAGCTGGCCTCGTACAGCCAAGGCGGGCGGTAAAGTCAGTGCAGTCATTTACAGCACAGGGCAGGCTAATCCGTTGGCGTGGTTATCTTATGTGATTTTTCGTATTAAATCGGTTTTGTCTTATCTCTATTAAGGGGGTTGTATGTTTGTAGCCCCTCGGCCTCGAAAAGAGCATGATCCCTGTTTTGCCATACGCTTGGCTTGTGGTTGTGTGGCAGCGTTGGTGGTGGCGGTGTTAATACAATCACAAATGCCCATGTTGTTGCCGGCATTAACCGTGGGGTTGATGGCTGGTATGCGCAAAGCTTTTGATGTAAAAAAGTCAGTGGGTGGTCCCCTGGTTTTGATTGTCTTTATCAGTGTTTTTTATGTTTTGATTTCATTAGTACACGTAATGCCGATGGTGGCATTAGTGGTTGTGTTTATGATCAGTGGGCTTGCCTATTATTTAATATTAAAAACCGGTAACCCGGTAGGCATGTTGTTACTGATTGCCATCACCTTGATGTCGGTGATGGGTGCAAAATCATTACAAGCCATGCTGGTCATTAAAGACGCCTTTATAGAAGGTGCCATTACGGCGTTTGTGCTGATCCCAGTCTTGTATTGGTTGATTCCCAGCGTAGCCAAAACACCATTGGAAGAAATTTATACGCCCGATACTCATGGCTACCATGTGCAACGCGCCATGATTCGTTCAGGAGTAATGATGATTTTGTTGTGCTGGCTTTATACGGTATTGGATACCAGCAATATGATCTTAGCCATGGCAGCGGTGTTTGCGCTTGTCTTTCCAACCAAAGAGCATCAATTCTCTGAAGCAAAAGAACGCAGTTATGCCACTATAATAGGGGGCGTGTTGGCACTGTTGATTTTGAGTTTGACCAATGTCATGGGACATTTAACCATTTTATTGGGTGCGCTTTTTTTAGCGGCTATGTATTTAGGGGATAGAATGATGAATGGCCGTCATCCGCCCATGGTTTATCAGTTTGCCTTATCGGTCACCATTGCATTGACAGTGGGCGCCTTGACGAATCAAGAGCCGGTGTCGGCTACCTTTTTAAGAATCACATTGACGCTTATTGGTGCCATTGGCGCGGCGTACTTATCAGCCTTGCTTGAACGTGTTTTTTTACCGGATTTAAATATTAAACCGCATCTCATTAAAAACCCGGATTAATGGTTATTCATGGAATTAAAATGAATGACGACTGTCTATGGGTGCACTGGTTAAATATTGTGTGTTGCTCATACTAATTGCTTATTTACTTGCCCCGGTAAACAAAGTTAGCCAGTTGAATCTTTAAAACTTTTTAACCGTAGAGCCAAAATGTATTGCATAGGTAATACATTTTGGTTTGTCTTTTTTTTAATAGTTAGGTGAACCGTGCAAACAAATCATAATGAACCGCATAATCGTCATTTAGGATGGCGATATCTTGTCATTGCAGTTGTCATATCGGCTTTGGCGGTTGCATTTTTATACGCTGCAGGTGTGTTGGGCGAGAAGGGTGTGACGGCGCAAAAATTTGTAAACTTGCAACAAGGCCGATCGTCCCATCCCGGTTTTAGGCGTGCCCATGCAAAAGGCATGTGTGTCAGTGGTGAATTTGAATCCAGCGGTGCTCTGGCTGCGTATTCCACTTCAGAGGTTTTCCAACAGGGTAGTCACGGGTTTGTTGGTCGTTTTTCGATTGCAGGTAACAACCCCACGGCCCCTGATTTAAAAGCCCCCGTGCGCAGTCTCGCGTTAAGCTTTGCGTTTAATGATGGTCAACAATGGCGACTTGCCATGAATACCCCTCCGGTGATGGCGGTGAGTACCCCTGAAGATTTTTTCCAGCAGCTAGTGGCGTTGTCACCGGATGCTAAAACAGGCAAACGTGACCCACAAAAGATAAAAGACTTTTTTGCCGTGCACCCTGAAAGTAAAGATTTCAATGCATGGCGTGCATCCTATACCCCGACCAATAGCTTCGCAGATGAGCAGTACCACAGTATCAATGCGTTTTATTTGGTTGATGGACAAGGCAACCAACAAGCCGTGCGCTGGGCAGCTGTTCCAAACGCATCACCAACGCTTGAATTAGAATCAAACACCGCCGATGCGCTTCGGATGGATTTGCTTAACAAACTTAAAAATGGGCCTGTGAGCTTTGATATGGTGTTCAGTTTTGCTGATGCCAGTGATGATGAAAGCAATCCTGCCATTGCTTGGCCAAATGAGCGTAAAACACTAACGGCTGGCACCATTAACATCACCAGTAGTGAAGCACAAACAAACGGCGCTTGTGACGGTATTCGTTTCGATCCACTTATCTTGCCTCAAGGTATCGAGCCAACCAATGATCCAATCTTACGCGCCCGATCAGCGGCTTATGCTGAATCCTACCGAAGACGCGCACGTGAGCAACTTTTGGGTGAGATAGAAGGGGTTGAAAAATGAACACAATTAAAAGCTATCCAACCAGTGCTAAGTTGCTGCACTGGGCCAGTGCTCTAATGATTATCTCCATGCTGTTTTTGGGGGTCTCCATGATACAAAGTTTGGCCACCTGGCAGGTGACTGCCTTGGCCTTACATCAATCCTTTGGTGTGCTGGTATTGGTATTAGTGGTGATTCGCTTGTTGAATAAATTACGATTTGAATCCCCCAGTTTGCCGGCAGACCTTGCGCGGGCTCAACAAATCGTGGCTCAGGGCAGTCATGTATTGTTGTATTTGGGAATGATCGCCATGCCATTATCGGGTTGGCTTATGCAAAATGCCAATGGCGTAATGGTGACTGCGTTTGGTTGGTTTACACTGCCGACTTTAATACCGGCAGATATTCAGTATTATGCTCTGTTTAGAGAGTTACATGGCTTAATTGCGTGGTTGTTATTTGGGTTGATTTTATTGCACATTACAGGGGCCCTATACCATGGTCTTGTGAGACGTGATCATGTTCTGTCATCCATGACCTTTAATAGTCATAAAGATAAATAGCGCGTTTTTGTGCTGTTTATTCATCGTATTTGATAGATGGTTAAAAATAATAGGAGTTAAAATGAAAAAGACGGCAACGCTTGTATTGGCACTGGTGGCATTTACGCAAAGTGCTTTGGCTGACTGGGCTTTACAGGAAGCACAATCCAATATTAATTTTGTTTCGGTTAAAAATCATGCGGTTGCTGAAGTGAGTCAATTTAAGCAACTTGAAGGCAGTATTGATAAACAAGGCAAGGTAGAACTTTCTATCGACCTTGCTAGCGTTGATACGGGTATTATGATTCGTGATGAGCGCATGAAAAAAATGTTATTTGATGTGGCTAAATTCTCCCATGCCAATTTAACCGGTCAAGTCGATGTCGCTCGTGCATCAAATTTAAAGGTGGGTGAGCGTTATAACGATACCGTAAAGCTGAAGCTGTCTTTACGTGGGGTTGAAAAAACCGTCTCCGCGCAGGTATCTGTAATAAAACTGACTAACGAGCAATGGCTGGTAGCGTCTGCAAAGCCGGTTATTATCAATGCATCTGAATTTAAGCTGGTAAAAGGCGTGAATAAGTTACGTGACTTAGCGGGTTTGTCTGGCATTAGCGCGGCTATTCCCGTGACATTTAACTTAATGTTTAAAGGATAGAGTTTAAATGACACTAGGTGCTAATGTATGCGTGATCATTTAACGTTAAGTGTTTCATAAAAAGGGTCGCGCGATGCGACCCTTTTTTTAAATGTGCAAAAAGGGAGATTAAAAAGGCATGACAGTTTTACGAGAGAGCCTTAAGGAAAAAATGATAGACGTGTGCGATAAAAAAATTGCACAAAAAGGGGCGAANGTGGGTTTGTCGTTTTATGCGTTTTTTGCCAATAAGAACGATGACCCTGAATTGCTCATGGAAGCGGCTACCTGGTGGATTCGTACAAATGAGTTTGACCACTTTGAAAAAGCCGTGAAAATCAAAGCCCTTTTACAAGCCTAAGGACATAAGCGTAACGTCATTGAGTGTTTGCTCGGTTTAGCTAAATTAGGCCGACATGACCAAAATAGGATAGTTGGTCTATCTTTATAGGTAATATGCTGGATATAGTGGCCATGACAGTCACTGACTATAAAGACCAAGAATGCCCATGCTAATGACAATTACACTAGCCGTCAGCGATACTCAAATTCACAGGGTGCGCAATGTCTAGATTCTGCCCATTGATCGCTCTGTGTATGATTCTGCTGGGCATCAGTGAATCTGTCCATGCTTTGACGTTATCGAGCGATGGCCGTTATAAGGTGAGCGATCAGCACATGTGGCACGCAGTGCCAGATACCCCCTCTGAACCCAGCTTAGAGTTCTTACAACAAGCCACATTACAAGCGTCACAGACTGTGCCCACCGTACTGGGGGCTCGTGGTGGATATGCGGCAAAACTGCCTATTGAAAACCTCAATCAGGATAGCCCCCGCTGGTATTTACTGATTAATGCTAACTTTATCGACACGGGCTTTGGTTATTGGGTACCCGATGATGGTGTGCCGATTAAATTGGCGGATTTTTCCCAGCTATCTGACACACGAACCCCTCATATTTTGCATTACCAAGCGCTATCGCTGCCCATTGAGGCGGCACAGTCTGGTGAACTACTTTTATACGTGGCCGCTCAGCACTTTGCCTATCCGTTAAGTGTTCAGGTGTTATCTGAAGCGCCGTTTTATCGTAAACAACTATTAATGAACAGCATAACCGTTGGCTCAATCGCCATTATGTTAGTACTGGCGCTGATTGCTTGTATTTTGTTTATTCGTACCCGTTATATTTTAACCATTGCCTGTGCCGGTTATGTGGGGCTGCATGGTCTTGGTTGGGCGGCAGCTTCGGGTTTATTGGATGACTTATTTAATATTACTTGGGCCAATACCACTTACGGTGGAATGCACTTGTTTCCGTTTGCTATCGCATGTGCCGCTTATTTCACCCGGGTCTTATTTCATTGTGATGTGCGAGCGAAAAGCACCGCGAAAGGGTTAAGTCTGTTTACTTGGTTGAGTTTGTCATTGGGGGTGTTTGGTCTTTTTCTTGAACTGTACCAGGTGTTTGTGATTGCTCATATTTTGGCACTGATTTGGTTGCCTATTACTTTATTTGTGGGTGTGAGCATGCTTGGGCAAGGGGATTTTCGAGCCCGTTATTACCTAATAGGCAATAGTCTTTATGCCGCTTCGTTGGCCTATTATATCTTTACCCATATCACTGAAAGTCCTACGCAATTATACCCCGAGCTGATTGTGGTAGGGGCTTTATCACTCGATTGTGTGTGCATTTTATTATCATTGTCTGAATGGCTTAAAAATAAACAAACCGAATATGGTCGCAGTTATATTCAAGCGCGTTTTGATCCATTAACAAAAGTCGGCAATCGCTTTGCATTTAATGAAGAAATAAAACGCATGAATAGCGAAAGAGTAATTGCATTTATTGATTTAGATGGCATGAAAAATGTTAATGATGCGTTAGGCCATGAAGAAGGGGATCGCTTATTGTGCGAGTCAGCCATGTTTATGGAAAAGTTTTTAAAAGGTAAAGGTAAGGTGTTTCGCGCAGGTGGCGATGAGTTTATTTGGCTGGTTGATCTTGCATTA
The DNA here is from genome assembly GCA_002683575.1 of Bermanella sp. Lineage (GTDB taxonomy): Bacteria > Pseudomonadota > Gammaproteobacteria > Pseudomonadales > Oceanobacteraceae > Bermanella. The sequence continues at coordinate 281 of NYTP01000048.1, read as the reverse complement.
TATGACTCATATGAGATCTGCTTGCAGAGCCTTGAAAGCGTATTAATAAAGGTTGAAAACAAACTAATCAGTGATGGCTGGGATAATGTTGGCATCAGTATCGGGATGGCCAGTACCTCTGAAACCCCCTCTGTTTCGGCTTGCTTAGCGTTAGCGGATCAACGTATGTATGAAAATAAACGCAAAAAAATAACCGATGCCTTGACAAAATAAAATGCAGTAAAGCACTATAAGGCTTTACTGCATTTTTTTATATTAACGAGCCACTTTTTTAGGCTGGT
>NYTP01000047.1 GCA_002683575.1 Bermanella sp. | reverse complement strand
GGGTTAATGTTAGGGCAAGTACTAACACCCAATAAAAATATGTGATCATAGTTTTGTCCTTATTTCATTGTATCAAGTTGTATCTTAACTAATTTAACCTTAGCCTGCATTATAATCGCTTGAATGGTTATTACTTTATTATTGCTTTTTTCACTAGTTTAGTTGCCTTGGCTTATTAATTACTCAGTGCTCCTGGTATGCCCATTCTGGAAATTAAAAAAGTACATAGAATTGTGAGTCGATGTTACATGTTATTTATTTTATGTAATTGCCAGTGGCTCTTAATTTATGACAGTTCAGAAAAATGTGCTGGTATATAAGAATAGTAAGCCGATTGAAGTTCGGATAAATCAATGCCCAATTTCTGGCTCCCTCTTTTAATATGTGCTAATTTGCGCCACTTTCTCAACATCTTCAATATCGGGCAGAGACAGACATGATCACAGGCTTTGACTTTGGCACCTCAAATTGTGCTATGGGCGTGTTATCCAGCGAACAAAACGTGCAGCTTTTGCCAATTGAAAATGGCAAAGCCTTTATGCCGTCTACGTTGTATGCCCTTGATCGTGATTTGATTAGCGAACAGGTTGCGCTTCAAATTTCAAGCCCAGAAGAAAAGCAGGCATATATCGAGCAGCGTCGTGTGGCTTTGAATCGTGCACGCAGGGTGCGTGATGAAGAGGGTTTTAGCCCAAATGAAACCAGCTTATTTGTTGGTCATGATGCGTTAGAAGAATACTTTGCTTGGCCTGGTGAAGGTTATTTTGTTAAGTCCCCCAAATCTTTTTTAGGGGCCAGTGGCTTAAGTGATTCAGCCATTCATTTTTTCGAAGACATTGTAACGGCCATGATGATGGCGGTGAAGCAGCGCTCACAAGCCATAACTCAACAAGAGATTACCCATACCGTGATTGGTCGTCCGGTAAATTTTCAGGGGTTAAATGCTGAAAAAAGTAATGAGCAAGCCATTAATATTTTAACGCGCGCAGCAAAACGGGCGGGCTTTAAAGGGGTTGAGTTTTTATTTGAGCCCATTGGTGCTGCATTAAGTTATGAACAAAAGCTCACCGAAGATAAAACCGTTTTGGTCATGGATATTGGTGGTGGTACTACGGACTGTGCCATGGTGCGTATGGGGCCGAGTCATCGCAACCAAGAAGAACGTGGACAGGATTTTATTGGCCATACTGGTGAGCGTATTGGCGGTAATGATTTAGATATTCAGTTAGCTGGGCAACATTTGATGCCACTATTTGGCATGCTTTCAAATCTTAAAAATGGTTTGCCTATGCCCACGCAAACATTTTGGGACGCGGTGCGCACTAATGATGTAGGCGCGCAGTCGACGTTTAACGATAAAACTACTACGGCCTTGTTACAGCAGTTATTGCGTGACAGCAGTGAACCAGATGTATTTAAACGTTTTATTCGCTTACGTCACGATAAACAAAATAACCATCTAGTGCGCAGTGCGGAACAAACCAAGATTGCGTTATCAGCGGACATAAACACGTATGTGGACCTTGGTTATGTTGAAGAGGCGCTAGGTTGTGATATTTCTCGTGATCAGTTGGCGCAGGCCATAGATCGTCCGTTATCGAAAATGATCACATTAATGCAAGATGCTATCAAACAAGCCGGTACGCAGCCGGATTTAGTTTATGTGACAGGAGGCTCTGGTCAATCGCCGATTATTCGACAGGCCATACAAGCTGCCTTGGGGGATATTGACGTTTTGGATGGGGATCACTTTGGCAGTGTGGCCAGTGGTTTAACGGTTTGGGCAGGGCGCATATTTGCTTAAGCTTTACAGAAAGTGTTTTCTTTAATTGTGTCAGGGCTTGGTTAAACGGCGATGAACTGATCTCGGCACTCATAAGAGCCCATTTCAAACTCACGGCATATCCAAGGCCGATTCTCATAAATACTGCATAGCAGGGTGCTTCGGTCTAGGGCGGAACACCAGCCGTCTTCTAGGCGTAACATGGTTTCGCCTCCCCATTGATCTACCTTGATATGCTTTTCAGGCACGCCGGTATCTGAAATCAGCATGACCTCTAACTGGCAACAGGCTGCTTTGCAGCGTGCGCAAGTAATGTCTTTTGGGNTGAGGTCTTTAATAGGGATGTTCATATGTTGTTTAGTCGATTCATCATTGAGGGGGAACAGGCTTTTTGAGATTNGTTTCGATCTTCGTTTANATATTGCTTNCTAANACNGTTTTNGCTTCAGAGCGCTCAATAATTTTCAATATGGTGGTTTGAATGGTTTCATCTGTTCGCACANTGCCAGAGCTNGTAAAGGTTTGCTCTTGGGCCGTGTCACCTTCTTCAGCGGTAAAGCCAATTATCACCTGTGATGGTGAATCGTCTGATGTGTCTTGGTAAGTTAACGATATTTGAGGATAACCTTGGAATCCTTTTTTGACTCTTTTCGCAATCAGTTTGGTTGATTTTTCTAAGTTCATAAAAAGATTTCCAGGGAATCATGCGCTCATACTGAACGCTTAGTGCAACTTAAAGCCCAAGATTGCGCTTTAATACTTTGGCAGAGGTAATGATACGCGTAATACGGTATAGCTCAGGGTGTTTGTCTTCATCGGTGTAACCAATCGGCTCACTGGTGGTGGTGCTGACAAACCAAGAGGCTTCAGGGCGAGGTTTACCCAGTTCTTTTTTGAACGCTTGCGGCGTGATGCCAATGGCTTCTGCAGCGGCATTAAAGGTACAACGGGTTTTCACTTCGTTGATGTAGTTAACAACTAGGGTGACTTTTTCTTCCACTCTCAAATACTCCATTCGAGAAATGCCTACGACCACGAAAGCGTTGGGCAATTATTATTTATTGGTGTGTCTCATTTGCCATCTGCCATGGGGATCTGGTCCTAGGCTAGGGATACGAGACATGAATCCTGCTTACTCAATACAAGCGACTCGCGTCGGTTTTAGCTATGTATGGCAGGAATGATGACATCCCTGCAAGCACCTGGGCGTTGGCCAGGTTAAAGGAAAAGCATCTTTAATCTGTGCTATTTACGCGGCTAAACACGGGTTTTCACTTACTGGTGTTTGGCGTAAGTCCATCAACCGCATTCAGTATCATGAGTGACGATCATCCAATATAACACTTTAATTCAATCCATGCCTGCTGAGTCTTACTGGGTGGGCATATCTTGAGTTCGTACGCTGTCTTTCAGACGTTTCCTGCATTAAGAATAGACCAAAATCCAGCCCAGTGATGGGTATTCCCTAGGCTTTGCCCTGTAACCAATTGTTTAAAATCACCTTGTAAGCGGACGCTTACGGGGACAGTAACCGTTTGCTTGCTGGTTGTTTATTTGAGCATAAAGAGCGCCCCTAAGGCCGTTTCCGGTCTCCCTTCCATGCGGGAAGGGCATGTTAAGAGGGTGAATAGGCTGACATAATTGCTCTTCATATACTTCGATGGCTGGGCTGCTGCCAATCGGGTTATGGTCGCTGTAGACATCATTGATGGGGTTAACCGCTGATCAGAATGTATTGTTGAACATAGCATGGTACGAAAAGGCCGCTGCTTGCGGAGTGTGTCGAGCTCACTCAGCGGTTATGTTCTTCATGGTATAGCGTCTAATTTTGGTTTGCTGGTGATTGAGGTGTGGGACCTAGCTTATCTTGCCGTAAAAAACTCATATGCGGTGTGATTTGGGGTAAGTAAGGGTATCCACATCTTAAGATTTATGATGTTTAAACTTTTTTGTGTTTTTTAATGGATATAGAAGTCATTTGTCTGGGTGATTTAAGTCATGCTTCAATTTATTAGTGATATGTATATGCAGCTTTCAGTCGTGTTGCCAATGAGATATGGGACGATTGGCTCTGGCTTATCTGGAGGTAATTCAGATGAAGAGAACTGGTTGATCATTTTTATTATTTTTTTGGTGATAATATTTATCTTTTATTACCTTAAAGGTAAAGAAATTAAGCCTAGTAAGCAGATGCAAAAGCGTTCTAAATTTAAAGATTAACACTTATGTGAAATAAACACGACCTTCGACTGTTTTACTGTTGGTTTTTTAACTGATCGGGCGCGGGGCACCCTCGTACAGTGAATTGGTTTTGCGATCAATACGGTGCTGTTTATTAAACAGTGCCATTATGCTTCATTAATAGCGTAAAGGATGTCGAAAATATTCAATAACTGTATTTAAGCTTTGATTAAGCTCTCATTTGTTCACAAACAAACGAGGGATGTATGAATAATCGAATTAACTATTACCAGCAAGCACCAGAAGCTATTCATCTTTTAATGGAACAAGAAAGCTATCTGAATCAACACTTCTTAAACCATGACTCATTAACCCTTAATGTACTAGAGTTGGTTAAGTTGCGGGTATCACAGATTAACCAATGTGCATTCTGTTTGGATATGCATCACGATAAAGCCAATGAATTAGGTGAGTCCCCTGAGCGTCTTTATGGGCTGAATGCGTGGCGAGACATGCCATTTTATTCCGCCCAAGAACAATTGGCCTTAGAATGGGCCGAGCATTTAACGGCAGGTGAATCGGTTGATGATGACTTTTATAGTCGAGCCGTGACTGCTTTTGGTGAAAAAGGGATTGTTATCTTAACCATAGCGGTCAATGCTATTAATAGTTGGAACCGTATCTGTAAGGTATTCAAACCAGAGTTAGGATCTTATAAGGCCAGTTAATTCCTATGGATGCGACGTTTGATTTTAGATTAATTGAGCTTGATGGCCCGTTAGGCCAGCAAGTTCAAGCTGTTTGGTCAGCGTCGGTCTCTATTCATTCAGAGCCTGTGACAAAGCCATTATTTAGTGATGGAGCAAGTGGTGCTTTTATTATCCTAAAAGGCGAGGTTATGTATCATGACCAAAGCTATAAACAGGGCGTGCATTGGATACCCGTAAAAAAACAGGCTCAGTTCATTACTATGTCAGCGGGTGTTGAAATGGTTGGGTTTCGATTTCACCCTGCAAAAAATAAAGATCATTACCCTATTTTTCATGATGATTTCGGTTACGTTGAAGAACTCCAAAATACACATTCAGATAAAGGCTTGTTTGCAATATTACTTAATACGCCTCAGCCTGAACGACTGACTTTGTTATGTGAATGGTTAGAGCACAATATTAAATCTGACATTTCAAGCAATGCCTTATTGAGCTTTATTGGGCACATAGACCATAAAGCCGAATTGCAAAGCATAGAAAAACACATACCGCTGAGTTTGCGCCAAATAGAACGTCAATTTAAATCGCAAGTTGGCTTTACTCCAAAATATTACCAACGACTCATGCGCATCAGACAAGCCATTCATTTAATTCGAGAATACCCAACCAGGAATTTGGTCGATTTAGCCACACAAGCGGGCTTTTCAGATCAAGCCCATATGAACCGTGAATTTCGTAAGCTGGCGGGTATGACGCCTAAAGAATATCAGGTATCTAAGCAATAAAATTGGCTTCTTTTGTTAAGACTTTAACCAGCCTTTAGATACGGCGTAGGCAATTTTTTCTTTAAACCAAGCGTGAACATCTGGATTAAGGTCAGCAATAAAGGCATGAGCCTTTTCCACTTGTGATACGTGAATGCCATTTTCTATCCAAGCTTTACCTTCACTTTGAATGTTCAATAAAAACGGTAGCACTCTGTCCATGACTTTAAGTAGTTTGGTCTCTTCGCTTTCGCCGTATTCTTGCTCGTCCCACAGGGTTAATAATTGTGAGATTGGATTACCTGTATGGTTTTGCAATAACTCAATGCCTTTGCGTTCTTCTTTATCGGCTTGATTGCGTTCATTAGCATATAAAAAGGTATCACCGGCATGAATTTCACCAAGGTCATGTACCAGCGCCAGTTTGATTAACTTCTCTTGGTTATATGCATAGGGAAGATGCTCAGCCATTGCCCAACAGGCCATGGCGAGGTGCCATGAATGCTCTGCGCTGTTCTCATAGCGGGCAGCGCCAGTGACGTAACTTTTACGGTTGACCAACTTTAGCTCGTCTAATGCGTAGAAGAAATCGGTGATGGAGTGGATGGTGGGTGAGGACATAGGACAACCAGAGTTATAAACTTAGGTCATTTTAACGATATTTTAGGATAGGGTAAAAGGGGCCTGGTATTTGTTTTAAGTAGTCTGAATTTTTGATGGGTCAATACTATTCTCTTTATTGAATGTTTTGTTAGTGAAACTTATGCCTAGCTTATGAAATTAAGTTAACCTATCTATTGCTGAGCTTAGCTGTTCAATACAATGAGAGTATAACCTTGATACATTTAGATGATGGTTCAATTTCTATAAACGGCAAACTTGTCTTTGTTAGCTTAAAAAGGTTTAGGGATAAGGTATGTGAGGAGAAGGTTTGCTTTATCTGTGCAGAAGAGAGCAGTGAGCCGACGAAAGAGCATATTGTACCCGATTGGATATTAAAGCGATTTTCTCTTTATAATCAGAAAATTCAGCTTCCTAATGGGACTCTATTGCCATATAGACAATATGTATTACCGTGCTGCATGTCTTGTAATCAGTTGTTAAGTAGGGAATTAGAAGCGCCCATCAGTAAAGCATTTAAAGCAGGGTTTGAAGGTGTAGAAGACTTTTTGATGAAAGGAAACAGATCTGCACTGTTCGTTTGGTTAGCTCTAATATTTGTTAAAATGCACTGTAAAGATAATTCACTGCCATTAAATAGGGATCATCGAGAAAATACCGAATCTATCGCAAAGGAATTGGAATATGATTGGGGGTTAATGCATCATATTTACTGTCTTGCACGTGCATCATTCAGTGAAGCAATAATTCAACCTGAGGCACTAGGTTCCTTATGCATATTTTCTTTGAAGGTAGACCCAGATGCTCGAGAACATTTCGATATTGGAAGTATTACTTTTGCAAATACATTTTCAATAAGAATTGGTGATGTGGGTATTATTGCTTGTTTTGGAGATGGAGGAGCAGTTCAGAGTAAACTGCATCAGTTGTTCTTAAATAGGATTGAAGGTAAATTAAATTTTTTTCAATTTCGAGAGTTGCTTGCTCACTTTGCATGTTGCCGTTTTCACCTTAAAAACCCTCCGTACTTCTCTTCGTTATTTGATATAGATAAGTCAGAAGTTACCATTGTTTGTACTCAAATCGATGAAGAACCAGACTTCCATAAGATTGATCATTCTATTCTAGGAAAATTGATGAAACTGGTGCTTTATGATTCGCCTAAAGATTTTGTAGAAATTCCAAATTATGAGCAGCGATTATTAGATGGCGATGTAGGTTTTTTATTTGACGAAAATGGAGTATTTATTTCTCATTCAGATTAAATCAAGTATCAGGCAATAAAAAACGGCCCGCAGGCCGTTTCTCTTTACTAAAACACCAAGGAACGCGGTGTTTTACTAGTCTTCATACTCTTCAATCGCAGGGCAAGAGCAAATCAAGTTACGATCACCATACACATCATCGATGCGGTTAACCGTTGGCCAAAATTTGTTGTTATACACAGCAGGTAGCGGGAAGGCCGCTTGTTCGCGGGTGTATGGGCGCGTCCATTCTCCGGCAATGTCTTTCACGGTATGAGGTGCGTGTTTTAGCGGGTTAGAGTTAGCGTCTAACTCACCGGATTTCACCGCGTTGATTTCTGCCTTGATAGACACCATGGCGTCAATGAAGCGATCCAGTTCAGCTTTGCTTTCAGATTCCGTCGGCTCAATCATGAAGGTACCTGCAACTGGGAAGCTCATAGTTGGAGCATGGAAGCCGTAGTCCATGAGACGCTTTGCAATGTCCACTTCGGTAATGCCGGTGTCGGCTTTAATCGGGCGCAGATCCACAATGCATTCGTGTGCCACGCGGTTGTTTTGGCCAGAGTAAAGGATCGGGTAATGCTCACCCAATTTTTTACTCAGGTAGTTACCGTTTAAAAGTGCCATTTGCGTGGCTTGGCGTAAACCTTTGGCACCCATCATGTGAATGTACATGTAAGAGATTGGCAAGATAGACGCAGAGCCATATGGCGCCGCACTCACTGCACTTTGGCCAACAGATTCATCGTCAATTTCACGTACGCTGTGGTTAGCAATGAAGGGCGCTAGGTGTTTTGCTACACCGATAGGACCCATGCCTGGACCGCCACCACCGTGTGGGATAGCGAAGGTTTTATGTAGGTTCATGTGCGATACGTCGGCGCCAATGTAACCCGGAGAGGTGATGCCCACTTGCGCGTTTAGGTTGGCACCGTCCATGTAGACTTGGCCACCGTGCTCGTGAATGAGGTTACAAATTTCTTTTGCACCGTCTTCGTAAATACCGTGCGTGGACGGGTATGTCATCATTAGGCAAGACAGACTTTCGCTTAACTCTTGCGCTTTGGCTTTCAGGTCAGCAAAGTCCACGTTGCCTTGCTCGTCACATTTGGTGACGACAACACGCATGCCCGCCATTTGGGCCGATGCTGGGTTGGTACCGTGGGCCGATTGAGGAATCAAACACACATTACGGTGCCCTTCACCACGGCTTTCGTGATAATGCTTAATGGCCATTAGGCCGGCATATTCACCTTGTGCACCAGAGTTTGGCTGCATACATACGGCGTCAAAGCCGGTGATATCACGTAACCAGGTGTCTAGGTTTTTGATCAGTTGCTCGTAACCCGGTGTTTGCGTTTTCGGTGCAAATGGGTGGATGCCACCAATGGTCGGCCAGGTGACCGGAATCATTTCAGCGGTGGCGTTTAGCTTCATGGTGCAACTGCCAAGGGTGATCATGCTGTGGTTCATGGCCAGATCTTTGGTTTCAAGACGCTTCATGTAACGCAGCATTTCGTGCTCGGTTTGGTAGCTGTTGAAAACTGGGTGGGTTAGGAATTCGCTGGTGCGCACAAGAGATTCAGGAATCGAGCTTTCTACTTCTTCGTCCAGCATATCGATGTCGATGTCGGTGCGGCCTGTGATCACTTGGTATAAGGCTTCAAGATCAGCGCGAGTAGTGGTTTCACCAATGGAGAAACCCAGTACGCCGTCCACATCCACTTGGCTTTGAGTACGCAGGTTCATTTCAGCGGCATCAGCACGGGCTAGAATTTCGTCTTTGTTTGGCACTTCTAGGGTCAGTGTGTCAAACGCGCTTTGGTTCACAATGATTAAGCCTTCGATGTCGGCATCGGTAATGGCGGCGGCCATGATTTCCGTCATGCGGTGAATGCGGTTGGCGATGCGAATAATGCCTTCACGGCCATGGTATACGGCATAGAAAGAGGCAAGGTTAGACAGTAATACTTGAGCCGTACAAATGTTAGACGTGGCTTTTTCGCGGCGGATATGTTGCTCGCGGGTTTGCAATGCCATACGCAGGGCGCGGTTGCCGCTGGCATCGATGGACACACCAATTAAGCGACCAGGAATGGCACGTTTAAAGGCGTCCTTGGTGGCAAAGAAGGCCGCGTGTGGGCCACCAAAGCCCATGGGTACACCAAAGCGCTGGCTGTTACCCAGTGCGATATCGGCACCCAGCTCACCAGGTGATTTTAATAGAGCCAATGCCATAAGGTCAGTGGCCATGGCCACCAGTGCATTGTTGGCGTGTAGCTGCTCGATAAGCTCGCCAAAGTCATTGATGTTGCCGTCTACGGCTGGGTATTGCAGCAAGGCACCAAAGCATTCTACGTCAGCGGCGGTTTCAACTGGGCCAATGTGCAGCTCCCAGCCAAAGCCGTCGGCGCGGGTTTTCAGTACGTCGATGGTTTGAGGCAGGCAAAGCTCATCCACAAAGAAAACGTTCGATTTGTTTTTGCGTACTTGGCGCTTGATCAGAGCCATGGCTTCGGCTGCGGCGGTGGCTTCGTCTAAAAGGGACGCGTTGGCCAGCTCCATGCCGGTTAGGTCGATGATCATTTGCTGATAGTTAAGAAGGGCTTCTAAGCGGCCTTGTGCAATCTCAGGCTGGTAAGGTGTATAGGCGGTGTACCAACCTGGATTTTCTAATACGTTACGGGTAATCACGTTTGGCAAGCGCGTGTCGTGGTAACCCATACCTATGAAGCTTTTAAAGACTTGGTTTTGATCAGCCAGAGCTTTTAGGTTGGCAAGGGCCTCGGCTTCCGGAATGGCGTCGTCCATTTGCAGGAATGGCTCACGCAAAATGGATTTAGGTACGATTTGCGCGGTTAAATCGTCAAGGGATTCAGCGCCTACTTCAGTAAGCATCGCATTGATGTCCGCTACGTTTAGACTCAAGTGACGGCCGATAAATTCATCTCGGTTTTCAAGGTCGCTAAGACTAGGGTGTGACAATGTCGCCATGGGAAGTGCCTTTTCGTCAGTGTACTGCCAAGGTGACTTAGCAGTGATCAGCTAGTAATAATTGCGCAGGATTGTATCAGCGAGCCATGGGCTTGTCAGTGTAATCTGGTTGATAAACCGCCGTTTGCGTGCGATTGCAAAGGCGGCTCATGTTGGCGTGAAAGTTCTGCAACTAACCTTGCCGTTAGGGCCATTTAAAGCCCTAATGTGAGACGCCTTGGCCACCTGTAAGGATTTGAATAAGCTGAATGACCAGAAAACCGGCGCACATTAGAGCCCCTAGGTAGGGCACCCAGGGTTTGGCATTTAAACCAGGATGAGCAGGTTTCGCCCTTAATAAACGGATCAAGGCGATGTTCACCAGCATAAAGACAACAATGATGATAAAACTGGTGATTTTAGCCAGTGTCGCCAGATGAAAGCTGGTGGCTAACACCCACACGACTAGGCCCAGTAGTACAGTGGCGATATAAGGGGTTTTACGACTTGGGTGAATGGTGGCCAGCCATACAGGAGCCATGCCTTGTTTGCCCATGCCATAGAGTACTCGCGCACCCATGATAATTTGCACCAAGGCGCCATTCACCACAGCGGCTAAGGAAATCAGGCTAACAAACCAAGCGCCTTTTTCACTGTGCTCACGCATGATGTCGGTCATGGGGGCTTTACTGGCGGTTAGGGTGTCTAAGGGCAGTTGTAAGATGGCCGCCAGTGCAATGAAATAATAAAATAAGCTGCTGATCACAATGGCCCCAATAATGGCCTTGGGTAGGGTACGTTCCGGTTGTTTCACTTCTTCGGCCATGTTGACCATGTCTTCAAAACCAATGAAGGCATAAAAGGCGAGAAACGCTCCCAGTAAAATGCCATACCAGATACCGCCGTCCAGCATCGGCGGGGTTAGCTCGGGTAGGCGCTCAGGGATGGTTAAGAAAGCGGGGGCACTGACAGCTAAAATAATGATTAGGCCAATAATCCCCATGATGGTCGTAATGGCGGTGACGGTAACGGATTCGTTGACGCCCCAAACAGCTAAACCTGTCATGGAAAGCAATAACAAGCTGATGCCCCAAAAGTCAGGGATATTCACAAACACTTGTAAGTAACCCACAAAGCCATTTGAGATGGTGGCCGCACTGACGACACCGGTTAATATCACCATCCAACCAACACAGGTGGATAACCACTTTTTAGAGAAGGCTTGCTCAATATACACCGCTTCCCCCGCACTTTTGGGGAAACACGCACTCAACGCTGAATAGCTGTAACCACTTAAGCCTGCTAATGCCGCGGCAATTAAAAATGAAATAGGTGCGTATATGCCAGCAGTGATGGCGACCTTACCCACCAAGACATAAATACCGGCACCCAGAATCGTACCCAGGCCATACAAGGTCAACATGGGAAGATTAATTTCGCGTTTTAAATTGTGCATAGTGAGCTAATGGACTGAGAATAAGGGGAGGATTGTAATAACAATCAAAGGTTTTAACGTTGAGCTATATCAGCTAGGTGTGTATTTATAAATGTTATGGGCTTAGCCAAGATAAAATGACGCGTTCAAGAATACGGTTCTCAATGGGCTTGGCAATAAAGTCATTCATGCCAGCGTCTAAACATCTTTGCTGATCACCTTTCATGGTATTGGCCGTTAATGCAATGATGGGCGTGTGTTGATGGGTAGCCCCTGCATGGCCTGCTCGAATTTGCCGTGTGGCCTCAAAGCCATCCATATGTGGCATTTGGCAATCCATTAAGATTAAACAATAGGCTTTCTCTGTTTGGGCGTTGAGTGTGTTAATGGCGTCAAGGCCATGTTCTGCCACCGTGACGATCAACCCCAGATCTTCAAGTAAATCACATGCCACTAGTTGATTGATGGCATTGTCTTCCACTAACAACACGTTTTTATTGCTTACCTTTGATAGTGTTTCTTTGGTATTAATTTTCGTACAGTGATTATCTTCGCTACTTAAGCTATTTAAAAAGTCATGGGTGAGTAAGGGGACTGCTTTTCTGAGGGCTTCGCCATTATCGCCAATGACGCTTAAGGCTAAAAATAAATCGGACGTGTTGACTGGTTTAGAAAAGTAAGCACAAAATCCGATGTCAGCCATAAACTGGCTGTCGTTATCCATCAGCATGGAGGTCATCATGACAAGGTGCATGGGATGAAAGCGAGGGTCTTGTTTGAGGGATCGTCCAAGTTCGGCGCCATCCATGTTGGGCATTTGCATGTCCAAAATAGCCACATCAAAAATAGGTAACCCTTTAGTCACACGCTGCTCGCAAACTTGCAAGGCCTGTTGCCCGGAGTTCGCCATTGTAACGGTAATTCCCCAGTGGCTAAGTTGATCACTTAAGATGCTTAAATTTACTGAGTTATCATCCACAATTAAAATGTTTAATTGGCTGACGTCAAAGTCCGGTGCGATGATTTGCGCATGATTCGATTTCCCTACTAAAATACGGCCATAGAAACGGCTGCCACGATTGGGTCTGCTGCTTACATTGATGCCACCACCCATAGCGATGCATAGGCGTTTTACTATGGCGAGCCCTAAGCCTGTGCCGCCATACTCACGTGTTGTTGAGGCGTCTACTTGTGAGAATGCATCGAATAATTGGCTTTGTTTATGCTCGGCGATTCCAATACCTGTGTCTTCTACACTGAAATCCAGTTGCCACTGATCCTGTGAATAAGAGGTTAGGGATGCACTTAAAATAACGTGCCCATCATGTGTAAACTTGATCGCGTTTGCTAATAAGTTGGTGAGTAATTGACGGATACGACCAGGGTCCCCTAACACCCGTGAGCTTTCAATTTTAACGGTATCAAGAATCAGTTCTATGTTTTTGTTTTCCGCTAACTGAGCCAAGCTATCAACTACTTCAGCAAGTAATTTATTTAGGTCAAAATCAATGGCTTCGATTTGAATTTTATCCGCCTCAATTTTTGAGAAATCTAAAATATCATTTATCAATGCCAGTAAGGATTGCGCACTGGAATGAGCTACTTCAACCCGTTGTTTTTGTAATTGTGTTAAGGGTGTATTTTTTAAAAGCCCTAGCATGCCCATCACCCCATTAAGTGGTGTGCGAATTTCATGGCTCATACTGGCAAGAAAATCCCCTTTTATCTGGGTGGCCGCCTCGGCTTTTTCTTTGGCTTCAATTAATGCCGCTTCTTTGTTTTTATGTTCACTGATATCTTGGTTGGTCCCCACAATTTTAATGACATTACCTTGAGTGTCATACTCCAAAATTGAATGAACATGAACGTACCTTAAGTTGTGATTAGGGGTAAGGATACGAAATGAAAAATCCATAGTCCTTTGTTGTTGTAGGGCATTCATAAACTCATTGATCACAAATTGCTTATCATCTGGGTGAAGTCTTTGTTCAAACAATTCAAAGGAGCTTAGGGGTGATAGGGGTGCGCTTTCATAAAACATAAGCCACATTTGTTTGTCCCAATGCAGTTCATGGCTATGAATATCAAATTCCCATATGCCTAACTGAGCGCTATCGGCGGCCAGTTGCATACGGTTGTGCTTGATATTTTTTTCAGCAAAGCCTTTTTGAATCAGTGCAAGGGTGGGCTTGAATATATAAATGTACTCAAGTAATAAAACCAATAGTGTAAAGGCCCAAATAAATCGCTCAGCCATTGCGCTGTTAGATATGTGCTGGTTAGAGTCTTCTTCGTAGGCATCAACAATCGCGTTTAAACGAAATAGAAGATAGTTGAGTTTTTCTGGTTGAAAATAGGTTCGACTTTCATCACTGACTTGTTTGATATCGGTAGATTGAATGATGGATAACGCAGTAGAAATAAAAGCACGAATATCACGATCCAGTGATGGCTCACCATTGAAATAAAGTGGCTTTACGTTGTCCGAATGGGTGGTTGCGACTAAACCGTTGTGACTACTGAGCATTAGGTTGCTTGAATCAACCACTATTGATCGGGCGCTCTCGTTTATGACTTGATTATGTTTCAGTGACTCAAGGTAAATCTGTATGCCAAGTGAAATACGCTGGGATAACATGCGTTGATGCCCGGCCTGATTCACCAAGCTGGCATCAAGTTGTTGTGCCTTAAAGAATGATTCCATCGTCACAAACGAGATACTGGCCAGCATGGCAATAATGCCAAGAGCCACAACAATTCGTAGTTTTGACTGTTTAATCAGTGGGTTTGTATCGACCAATGGTTTACCTGATCATCAAAGTATTTGAGTAATACACTAATACTAGACTAATTTGAGTGGTCGATTGAGAGATTATAATGGGGGGTAAAAGGGCGGGGGGAACGCGAAGAAGCATAGTGGCGACACAAAAAAGCAGCCGAGGCTGCTTTTTTAGAAGAATGTGAGATTTACTCGCATTCTGCCTTATATTGCTCTGCGGTTAATAGGTCCGCAAGCTCGCTTTCTTCTGATAGTTTTACTTTGAAGAACCAAGCACCATCGTATGGCTCACTGTTGGCTTTTTCTGGCTCGTCCGCTAGATCTTCGTTTATTTCAATGATTTCACCAGAAATCGGTGCATAGATGTCGCTGGCGGCTTTCACTGATTCAACCACGGCAATAGAGTCGTCTTTGTTTACTTCACTGCCCACTTCTGGCAATTCAACAAAAACCACATCGCCAAGCTGTTCTTGAGCGAAATCGGTAATACCGACAGTCACAATGCCGTTGCCTTCATCGCGGATCCACTCGTGAGAAGCGACGTATTTTAGTTCGGCTGGGATTTGAGCCATGGTGTGATTCCTTAATAGGGTGTTAATTTATGGGGCTAGTTTAGCCCGAAAATAATTTTTTAAAAGGGGGGTGCATCAGGACATTGACCCTGGGCAACCCCTTGTGGCCTTTATTACTCGTAAACTTTTTGACCATTACGAACAAATGGCATTTTAACCATGCGCACCGGCACCGCTTTGCCACGCATGTCTACGGCGCACTCTGTACCGGCATCCGCGGGTACGCGTGCCATGGCAATGGACTGCTGCAAGGTTGGGCTGAAGGTGCCGGATGTTACTTCACCTGTTTTGTCACTGGTGGTGAAAATAATCTTTTGATGGCTGCGCATCACACCGCGAGTTTCTAACACTAGGCCAACAAGCTTGTATTCAATACCCGCTTCTTTTTCGGCAAGTAGTGCGGCTTTACCGATGAATTCTCGCTCGTCTTTAAGGGCCAAGGTCCAGCCCATGCCGGCTTGCCACGGGGAGATGGTTTCGTCCATGTCGTTGCCGTATAGGTTCATGCCAGCTTCTAGGCGAAGGGTATCACGTGCACCTAAACCTGCTGGTTTCACGCCTGCGGTTAACAATGCATCCCAAAAGGCAGCGGCTTGTTCTTGTGGAATCATAATCTCCAAGCCATCTTCGCCGGTGTAGCCGGTGCGGCCAATGAACCAATCTGCACAAGGTAAACCTTGGAAAATAGAAAGTTGCTCAATCACAGCGGCTTGCTCTGGGCTGGCGGCTTGTTTGGCTTTCTCGATGGCCTCTGGGCCTTGCACAGCGATCATGGCCAACTGCGGGTGTTCGGTTAGTTGGGCGTCAAACTTGGCAATTTGTTGGTTCATCCACGCTAGGTCTTTTTCACGGGTGGCGCAGTTAACCACCACTCGGTAGCCACCTAACGCATCGGCACGGTAAACGATCAGGTCGTCGATGACGCCGCCTTTCTCATTTAGCATGCCGCTGTAAAGGGCTTTGCCTTCTTCTTTGAGTTTGGCTACGTCGTTGGCTAATAAAAATTGCAGGTAAGCGGTGGCTTGTGGGCCGGTGATGTCTACAACCGTCATGTGGCTTACGTCGAACATGCCTGCGTCTTCGCGCACGACATTATGTTCTTGAATTTGAGAGCCGTAGTGAATAGGCATATCCCAGCCACCAAAGTCGACAATTTTCGCGCCAGCGGCTAAATGTGCATCATATAAAGCGGTGCGTTGACCCATGGATAACATCCTAGTGTTGATGGTGGTTTGTAATCGCAGGCGGCATTATACCTAGGGAGGGGCAAAGACGAAATGCAGAGTTTTCATGGGAAGATGAATCGGGTCAATATTAATTGGTTGGCGCCACATCCCAGCGACCAATGCCACGGTCTATGAACTCGGTAGCTAGTCGGCCCGTGCTGGACGCTGAGTTATTGACATTTAAGTTGGTGCTAGTGGGAACGTTCATAAAGAAGCCCTTGCTGGCGGTTTGGCCAGAGCCCCAGTTCAACGCATTTTTTTGAAATGATAGGAAAAAATCCGCCGTGCCAGTAGTACCGCTGCCAACAGCAAGGCTTTGAATGTTGGCAAGGGATACACAGTTGTCGCCATCGATACAGCTGCTTGAGTTACTACTGATGTAAGTAGCACGTTGGCTTGAACTAACACCACCATTAGCTGAAGTATCAGTAAACAAGCTAGCATCAGCGCCATTAATTTGCATACCGATATTGCCGCTAAAATTGGTAAAGTCCCCTTGCAGTACCCCTTTTGCATCTTCGAAACCAATACGGAAACCCATCATGTTGTTTTTACTATCGGTTGCGGTGTTGTCTACGGCCCATTCAAAATAAGGGTTTGTAAATTCAAACGGCACAATAGTATTGTTGTTGGTGGTATCGATATAGCCTAGGGAGAAATTGCTAGCGTTGAAGTCGGTACCCACATTTATGCCATTATCGTAGTCAGCGCCTAAGGTGAGACTATCGGCATTGGCTTGGATCTTAACTTTTTGGCCGAAGGTGATGCGGCTGATCTTGTTGTCATCTACTAGACGAGAGTCCATTTCGATATAGGCTTGGCCGACGGTTTGCGCCATTTGCTCATCGTCTAACGGCTGCAACTGTGCCGTGGCGTGATGGTTCACAGCAAAAAGGCCTGCTAGCAGCAAAAATGTATTTGAAAATATCGTCTTCATGGGCTTTTTATTATTTTATCCCGTATTTGGTCCGTGTAGGCCAAAATAAATCAGGTGAGCAGATTAGCCTAAAGTCGGCGCTTGTCAAAGTGCTTTGGTGGGCTTTTTTTATGTAACAACGTGTTACTGGCACTTATGTCCATTGAATAAAAATATA
>NYTP01000046.1 GCA_002683575.1 Bermanella sp. | reverse complement strand
AAATTAAACGGTCGTGTTAGTCGTTTACTGGTCACACCTTTACTGCGTGCACTGAAGTCCGTTGTCAGTGAGAACCAAGAATACTTAAATTATATGGACAGCTTTCGTTATCCATTGGCCGGTGAATTCTCTTTTAGACGAGATGTGTTAAAAGACATTCGTATCCCAAGTGACTGGGGATTAGAAATTGGCGTGTTATCTGAAATGCATCGCAACTATGCCAATAACCGTTTATGTCAGGTGGATATTGCAAAAGTATATGACCATAAACACCAGGACTTATCTTTAAGTGATCAGCAAGCGGGCTTATCGAAAATGTCTATTGATATTTCTAAAGCCTTATTTAGAAAACTGGCCACTAAAGGGACAGTATTTAATGAAGAGACCTTCCGTACCATCAAAGCCAGTTATTATCGTATCGCCTTAGATTTTGTAGAGACCTATCGTAACGATGCCATTATGAATGGTCTTAACTTTGATATTCACCAAGAAGAAAAAGCCGTTGAAATGTTTGCCAAAAATATTATGGATGGCGGTAAACGTTTCTTAGATAACCCAATGGAAACCCCGTTTATTCCTAGCTGGAGCCGAGTGCAAAGCGCAATTCCCGATATTTTTGACCGCCTCTACAAAGCCGTAGAAGAAGATCACCTTGAATTCACCGAAGGCTTATAGGTTTGAATATGATGGATAAACAAGAGCAGTTGCTGTTAGAAAGTAAAATCCTTCATCACCTACAGGCTATCTATAGTGATGGGCAATCCACAGAGGCCTTGAACATATTGACTCAAGAGCTCATTGAAATCATGGGGTTTAAGCAACACTATGAAGCGGTTTCGCCCCATCAAAACTACTGGGATGAAAGTGATGTAGCGGTCATTACCTATGGCCACAGCATTCAAAAAGACAATGAAGCACCGTTGCAAACTCTGCATAACTTTTTAGATGAGTACTTGAAAGACAGTATTAACACCGTTCATATTTTGCCCTTCTTCCCCTTTAGTGCCGATGATGGGTTTGCGGTATCAGATTATTATGCGGTTAATCCAACTTTGGGAAATTGGCAACATATTGAAAGCATCGCCAGCGAATACCGTTTAATGGCAGACTTAGTGATCAACCATTGCTCTGACCAGAGCCAATGGTTTAAAAACTTCATCAAGGGTGAAGGTGTCGGTCATGATTACTTTTATACCACCCATAAAAATGCGCCTGTATCACAAGTGGTGCGTCCGCGAACATCTCCTTTATTACGCGAAACGAAAACCGAGAAAGGATTAGAGTATGTTTGGTGTACTTTTAGTCATGAGCAAGTGGATTTAGACTTCACCAATACCCGGGTTTTAAAAGAGTTTGTTAATATTATTCGTGACTACCTCAATAAAGGGATTCGCGTTTTTCGTTTAGATGCCATTGCATTTTTATGGAAGAAGCTAGGTACCAATTGCCTTAACCTGGATGAAACCCATGAAGTGGTTCGCTTGATTCGCACCCTGATAGAACACAGCCACCCTGATAGCATTATTATTACCGAAACCAATATCCCCAATATTGAAAACCTCAGCTACTTCGGTAATGCCAATGAAGCACACTGTGTTTATAACTTTTCATTACCCCCTTTATTGGTATACACCCTTGTTAGTGGCAACAGTCGTTACTTAAAACGCTGGCTCATGAGCATGCCGCCAGCACAACACGGTACCACCTATTTTAATTTTATCGCCTCTCACGATGGCATTGGTCTGCGACCGGCTGAAGGCTTATTAAGTGATACCGAGTTAGCGACCTTGGTTAGCACCATGCAAAAATTTGGCGGTGAAATTTCTTGGCGCGCTGGTGATAACGGTGTGAAAAAGCCTTATGAAGTTAACATTACCTTATTTGATGCCCTACAGGGCACCGAAGATGGTAAAGACGAATTTGGGTTGGCAAGGTTTTTGTGCGCCCACGGTATTATGCTTGCACTAGAGGGCATTCCTGCCTTGTATATTCATAGTTTATTAGGCACACGTAACGATTATGACAAGTTAGAGCGCACAGGCCATAACCGCTCTATTAATCGACATGAGTGGCAACACGATGAACTCATTGGTTTACTAAAGGATAATGAGTCGGACCATAATCATGTTTACCAAGCATTAACCGAACTGATTCAACTGCGAAGACAACAACCGGCATTTCACCCCAACGCCACGCAATTCACCTTACACATTACTGACCAGTTATTTGGCTTTTGGCGTCAAAGTATGGACCGTCGCCAAAGCATCTTCTGTGTTTATAACATTACCGACAGCGAGCAAACCTTACTGTTATCCGATTTGAATCTGGTGGTGACCCACCGCTGGCAAGATCTCATCAGTAAACAAACATTTGATAATACTTATGATGAAATCACCCTTGCCCCCTATCAAATGATGTGGATAGCCAACGTTTAATCAAGGAGTTAATTATGACAAGCAAACAAACCGTGAATAAGTGTTTATTTCCTGTGGCCGGGTACGGCACTCGATTTTTACCGGCAACAAAATCCATGCCCAAAGAAATGTTGCCCATTGTGAATAAACCCTTGATGCAATACGCCGTGGAAGAAGCCATGGAAGCGGGCATTAATAAAATGGGCTTCATTACCGGACGCGGTAAACGCGCCATTGCTGATTATTTTGATAATAATTATGAACTTGAACATGAAATTGCCGGTAGCAGTAAAGCTGAACACTTAAATGACATTAACCGTGTCATGGACGATGGCCAATTCATATTTATGCGCCAGCGTGAAATGCTGGGGTTAGGTCATGCTATTCTAACCGGCGAAGCCATTATTGGTCGCGAGCCCTTTGCGGTGATTTTAGCGGATGATTTATGTGTGGCACCGCTGCAGCAAACAGAAGTCCCTAGAGCCATGGCTCAGCTAATTGAACTGTATAACAAATATCAATGTTGTATCGTGGCCATCGAAGAAATTCCTAAAGCCGATACTGGTAGCTACGGTATCATCAGTGGGAAAGAGATTGAGCCGGGTATCTATGATGTCACCGACATGATCGAAAAACCGAAACCAGAAGATGCCCCAACCAATATGGCCATCATTGGGCGTTATGTGTTAACCCCTGAAATTTTTGATTACTTGCGTGAAACCAAACCCGGCACCAATGGCGAAGTTCAAATTACCGATGCGTTAAAACAAGTTGCTAAAGAGGAACGTGTGATCGCAGTGAAGTTTGCAGGTCAACGATTTGATTGCGGCAGCATTCCGGGGTTTGTTGAAGCCACCAATTATTTTTATGAACATGAGTTTAAAGCCAATCAATAAATTGATTGCACTTTAATTTGGCATAAAAAACCGTTAAGTTATTAACGGTTTTTTTATTTCTGATAACTAGTGACTGGTTAGAGGAATCTCCATGGCCGGGCTCATTTCACCCTCAACTGGCGCACAGGCTTCATCGTAAGGTAGCTGCTGATACAACACAGCCGACTTGCATTTCAAACCTTGGATAAGTTGCCTGCCTTCTTCGATACTTTTACTCACCACACGTTCACCTTTATTGGTATAAACCGCAAAGCGTTCCCCTTGATCTTCTGCATACAATTGGTAAGACATGCTGCATAAACTCACTAACATCAGTTTATCAACAGGGTGGTCGAGGTGTTGAATTTCACTCAGTGTCATTTTCATTACGTCATCCAAAGTTTGGCCCGTTCAAAGTGTTTACGCGCAGCCCATTCATATGGTTTTGGATGAGCACAAAAAAACCGATACTTTTAGTATCGGTTTTGTATAAAGGTAAAGATTAATAGAACCGTATCAATTACTAGAGCCTGTGCTGAATTGCCACCAGGTTTTATCATCGTCATCGTCTTCACCACTGCCACCATCATTATAGACATGGACGGTGTATTGGTGATTCGCTCTGAGTGATTCATTAAGCGTCACGGTTAAAACTTTTGTGCTTGTGTTGACAGAGAATGTAATTTCTTGACTTGCCATACCGGCATCGTAATTGAGTATTTGTAAAATCGTATCATGCAGTTCAAAAATGGTGTTATTAGTGAAGCCATTACAGGTAAAGCCTGGCCAATCTATGCGGCATTTTTCATAATTAGACGAAATGGGTAGACCAAATATTTCGATTTCTAGGTTGTTCATATCACCGTCATAATCCGCTGTCATATCAATGCTCAGGGTGCTTAACGCTGGGTCAACTCCATTTTCGCCTTGGCGGGGTGTGACACTTTCAACGTATTCATTAAATGCTGCACGCGGCACACACTCATTACCGCAGCCGGTATTAAGTCCTTCTGCCTCTGCTAGGGTTAAGGCCAGATGATCCTGCGCATCTTGTGCCGATACCAAAGCACTGACTGAATCATTGGTCACATCGTCTATTGCAATGTAGTTGGCAACATCATTATCAAAATCTGCGCTGCCAAAATCCAACCCAGAAGGAAACTGAGTTGTATTCGACGCAGAGATCGCGCTGTCACTTAACTGAATGCCATTATCAGAGTCGGCATCGCTGTCGAGCGTAAGTAATAACCGAGCAAGATTGAGCGTTTCTGTGTCATTCGCCTCAGGGTCGTTAAACAAATCACTCACATGAATGGCTCTTGCCCCGGTCACAGACCCAAGAGTAATCGAGCCCAGTTTAAATGTGACGGTTTCACCTTCTTCATACTCATAACGTCCATCCTCGTCGGTGACACCTGAATAACTGGTGGACTGGTAGGCAAGACCCTGTACAGGGCTATCAATAAAGTAACCCACACCCTCTTCTTCGTTGGGGCGATCATCGGCGTCCTCTTCATCGTCGTCATCACTTGAAAAGTCGAGGCAGGCACTTAACAGCAGCATCGTCATTAAAAAACATGTCCATTTCATTATCGTGCTCATCATCTTGACCTGTTTGTAAGAGAAGCCTTAAGTATAGATGAACAAAAAAAACAGGCCGAAGCCTGTTTAATTTGAAATTGAATAAGGAATCGAATGCGTTATAAGAAAATCTTACGCGCCTCTTCTGGGCTGGCCACGTCACGACCCGCATCGCGGGCAACTTTAGCCATGGCCTCNATTAATTGACCGTTGCTTGTGGCTTTTTCNCCACCTGNCAGATAAAAGGTATCTTCAAGACCNGTGCGTAAATTACCGCCCAGTTCGGCGACCTTTTTATGCACACTCCANACTTCCTCACGGCCNATCACTGTGGCTTGCCAATGACTGCCCGGTTTAAGGTATTTAAGAATAATGGGTAATAGATCAGGATCCGCCGGCATACCTGAATTCACGCCCATCACTAGGTTGTAGTCCAACCGGTCCCACATGCCCACTTCTTGAAACATGCCCACACTGCGCACAATGCCAAGGTCGAAGCATTCAAATTCAGGGCGACAGCCTTCTTCTTTGCATACTTCTAGTAATTCTTGAATCTTATCCACGGTATTTTGAAATAGCATAGGTGGCCACGCCCAAGTGCCGTTAGAGCGGGTTTTTAGATAATTCAAAGAGCCCGCGTTACAGGCTGCAATTTCTGGCTTACCCATTTTAATACAGTCAATTGGGCCTTTTTGATCACGGCCTATGGTGCCCGTGGTGTAATTGATGATCACCCCAGGGCAGGCCTCGCGGATAGCATCACTAATCTCTAAAGCGACTTCTGGTTCCCAGCAAGGTAAATGCCCTTTGCCTTGGGTTTGTTGACGAAAGTGAATGTGCATACAGCTAGCACCTGCGTCGTAGGCTTCTTTGGCGGAAGCCGCCATCTGTTTGGCTGTTACCGGTACCGGATGTTGCTCAGGATTGGTTAATACCCCAGTTAGGGCACAGGTAATTACAACTTTCTCGCTCATGGATCATTCCCCTAAATACTCTATACACATGAAATTGGCAGCTTGGAGTTACCTTATCGCAAAGCCTCAAACCAAGCAAGCGCTTGGTTTAGATTGCAAATTAATATAACTTATCAATTAACTAATTTTATAAATTTCACAAATTACGGTTTTTCGCGCAAGATTGTCTACATATCACAATAAAAACACATTGGAGCGCATTATGACCCAGCCTTTATGGTCACCTTCTGCCGGGCGTATAGATCAAAGTAATATGAAAGCCCTGATGAACTTCATCGGCGAAGACGGTCATAACGTTCAGCATTATCAAGACTTGCAGGATTTCTCAGTGCGCTTGCCCCATTTATTCTGGAAATATGTGTGGGAATTTGGGGCTTTCACCCAACAGACGCCCCATACCAGCGTATTGGAGCAAGGGGATAAAATGCCCGGCGCCAAATGGTTTAACGGGGCTAAACTCAATTTCGCCGAAAACCTTTTAAAGTTTCGCGACGATAGCCTGGCCATTGTGGCCTATGACGAGCGCGGCAAGCAGCAACAACTCAGCTACGCACAGCTTTACCAACAAGTGGCTAAGGTCAGTGCTCACCTTAAACAATTAGGCGTTGAACCTGGGGACCGTGTGGCTGGGTTTATGCCTAATGTGCCTGAGGCGATTATCACCATGTTGGCTACCACCAGTTTGGGCGCTGTCTGGTCAAGCTGTTCACCGGACTTTGGTATGCAAGGGGTGCTGGATCGCTTTGGTCAAATCAAACCCAAGGTATTACTCACCACTGATGGTTATTTTTATGCTGGGAAATCGCTCAATAACCTTGAAAAATTAAGCCCCATACTTCAACAATTGCCCAGCATCGAGCACGTGATCGTGGTGCCTTATATGGATTTAAACATTTCGCAAAAACAGGCAAGCATCGAACTGAATTGCCAGCCACCCGTTCAACTGTGGCAAACCTGTTTAGACAATGATGCCCATGAGATTCCCTTCAGCCCACAACCTTTTGATCACCCTTTATATATCTTATATAGCTCAGGTACCACGGGTGCCCCTAAGTGCATTGTGCATGGTGCCGGCGGAACATTATTGCAGCATTACAAGGAGCTAGCATTTCATACCGACGTTAAACAACACGATACTTTATTTTATTACACCACCTGTGGCTGGATGATGTGGAATTGGATGGTCAGCACCTTAATGACAGGCGCCACCTTGGTTATTTATGATGGATCGCCGTTTCACCCGGGCCCCAATGTTTTATGGGATATGGCCGATGCAGAAAATATCAGTATTTTTGGCACCAGTGCAAAATACATTAGTGCATTGGAAAAAGCCCATTATCAACCTAAGCAAGAGCATCGCCTGACTCATCTAAAAACCATTTTATCCACGGGCTCGCCTTTAAGTGATGAAAGTTTTGACTTTGTTTATGAGAATATCAAATCCGATTTATGCCTAAGCAGCATTGCTGGGGGCACTGATATTGTTTCTTGCTTTACATTAGGGAACCCGATTCTGCCTGTGTATAAAGGTGAGATTCAGTGCTTGGGTCTGGGTATGGCAGTAAATGTATTTGATGATTCAGGCAAAGCGATTATTGCTAATTCAGGTGAACGCGGTGAACTGGTTTGTGAAAAGCCATTCCCCAGTATGCCAATTGGTTTTTATAACGATCCAAACAATGAAAAATACATTAACAGCTATTTTAATCGTTTTGAGAACACCTGGGCACATGGTGATTTTGCCGAAAAGATTGAACATACCTATGACAATAATGCATACACCAGCTTAATCATCCATGGACGCAGCGATGCCATATTAAACCCTGGTGGAGTACGCATCGGTACGGCGGAAATCTATCGGCAAGTAGAAAAAATAGAAAGCGTCATTGAAAGTATAGCAGTTGGGCAAACCCTTAAAGATGACCCTTCGGATATTCGCGTCGTTTTATTTGTGATATTACGTGATGGCCAAATGCTTAATACAGAGTTAGAAACCTTGATCCGCGCTACTATTAGACAAAACACAACGCCCCGTCATGTACCGACAGTTATTATTCAAGTGGCGGATATTCCAAGAACATTAAGCGGAAAAATCGTAGAAGTAGCCGTGCGAGAAACCATTCATGGTCGAACGGTAAAAAACACAGACGCGTTAAAAAATCCTGAAGCGTTAGCGTTATTTAAAAACCTTGAAGCGCTTAAGCAATAACCCGTTATTATTGATAGCGCTGAGGGTTAGGGTCATTCGCAATCTGGGTCGCCGCTGTAATACCCTGATTAAGGTGGCTCAGTATTTGTTTACTGGCATCATCTTCATTATCTTGATAACGCTTAAAAGCTTGATTATAAATGGTAAGAGCCTGCTTGGCCGCAGACTTGTCATTTTTTTTGAGCAGTTCAAAAGCTTGCTTAAACGCAGGCTCATCCTCATGCCAGCTTACCAGCCTAAATTGCATTTTTGAAAATACCACTTGAATATCTGCAAGGTACCGCCCCTTTAGTTTTTCCCAAATACTCTCTAATAAGGCTTGCCTTGCCTTGTTACGCTGTTGGTAAAACACATCCAGCAACACCTTTTTAGTTTCATCTTTAATCGGCTTTGGTGGCGCATCAATCGGATAATTGCCATTCCCCTGAGTTTGGAAGACTAATACATCATTTAAAGCATCAACCAATTCAATACTATATGGCGTACGAATAAAACCACGATTGGTGATGATATAACCTAATGTGCCTTTATTGTTTTCATCAAACTCAATTACTTGCCTAGAGACAGGCGGGCGCTGAACTAAAAATGAAGGCTGTATATGCACATATACTCTTATTTGAGCAAGAGACGAAATAGACGAATAATCTAATTTTAAAGATTCATACTTTAGAACCGGTTCCGGGCGTTGCAATGCTTTGTCATCAATAGTGACATGTATACGTTTATGCTGGTCAGATAAAGCATATTTAGATGGCAAGTAAAAATCATAATCCAGCGATGAGGTAACCGCTTTTGGCCCTGCACACGCTGTTAAAAATATACAAATAATAATACAGGCTAACTTATCCATTTTTTTATTATTTTTTTAAGCTCATTTAAGTTGATCGGTTTTGATAAGTAGTCATTCATACCGCATTCCAGGCATTTCTCTTTATCGCCTGCCATGGCATTGGCCGTCATAGCAACAATAGGTAAATACTTGTGCTGTTCAATTTTTCTAATTTCCTTGGTGGCTTCATAACCATCTAATACTGGCATTTGGCAATCCATAAAAACGATACTGTAATCTGGGTATTGTTTTATTTTATCTAAACTTTCTTGCCCATTGTTCGCAATGTCAACATCTAGGCCTAACTCTTCTAAAATCGTTAATGCCACTTCCTGATTAATAATATTATCTTCAACTAATAACACTCGTCCGTTTGATTGCTGTACGTCCTCAATCACTCCCTCTTCAGGGACTCGTAACATTTGAATATGCTGCTGGGTTAATAGCGGTTTTGCTTGTTGATAGTTCTGACCTTTATCAATGCAAATTACTAATGCATCATGAATATCTTCAGGCATAACCGGTTTTATCAAGTACGCAGAAAAACCTATAGTGGCAAATTTTTCAGCGTCCTCAATTTCACCCGTAGAGCTCATCATAATCAAAGGTAAGTTATCATACTGTCCTTGCATCCGAATTTTTCGCCCAAGCTCAGCCCCATCCATTTTTGGCATCTGCATATCTAAGATGGCCGCATCAAAAAAATCTTGATGATCCGCAAGCTCATCCAATGCTTCTTGAGCACTTTTACATTCAACAACATTTACATGCCACATATTAAGCAGTTCATTGAGCACTAAACGATTACTTTGGTTATCGTCTACAATTAAAACATTATAATCAGCCAAATCTGTATTGATCTGAGGCCTAGTTTCATACTCACTATTCTCAAGCACCACGGTAAATTCAAAACGACTGCCCTTGCCAATTTCACTACTGACACTGATTGATCCATTCATCAGTTCACATAATTGTTTACAAATTGCCAGGCCTAAACCTGTTCCTCCGTATTGCCGTGTGTTAGAGATATCAGCCTGAGAGAAAGATTTAAACAGGTCATCAAGGTGTGACTTAGAAATACCAATTCCCGTATCGGTCACTGAGCCATATAAAATTAAGCCAGTATCCGGTACCTGCTTTAAGGCAACCTTAATCACCACTTCTCCAGTGTCAGTAAATTTCAAACCATTGGCAATTAAGTTAGTAAAGATTTGTCGTATACGGGCTGGATCCCCTCTTACCCAATCACGCTCTAGGTCATTCATATCCAAAATAATTTCAACTTCATTACTCGTATGAGTATGTTGCAGCGTTGCGATGATTTCAGATAAAAGGGTGCGCAGGTTGAAATCAATATATTGAATATCGAGCTTACCCGCTTCAATTTTTGAAAAGTCTAAAATGTCATTAATTAAAACCAGTAAACTTTGAGCGCTGCCTCTTGCCACATTCAGGAAATGTTTTTGTTTTTCCGCCATCTCTGTTCTTAGTACGATATCTAACATACCAAGCACACCATTCATGGGGGTTCGAATTTCATGGCTCATGTTCGCTAGAAACTGACTTTTTGCTAGCGTCGCCTGCTGTGCCTGATGGACCGATTCAGCAAGGGAGGTGTTTAAATCCAGCAGCTGTTTATTTCTTAGGTTAAACTGATTTGCCAAGTCAGATAACTCACCGGATTTAATACCGCTAATCGCTTTTGAGTGGTCATACGTCATTACTTGATGACGCATACTTCTCAGCGGTGAAATCAATACCCACTCTAAATAAGCAAGCCCTAATATCAGGCCCGCCAAAATGGCCCAGGTAAAGCCCCATAAAACACTTTGAATAATGGATTCACTTTTTTTATTTAACAGGGAACTTGGTACCACCAAGGCTAATTTGCCATAGCTTTCTGGAATATGAAAAATTTGTACCGCCACCGCTTCATTGAGTAATGGATCATTATTCATATCAATTTGTTTAATGAAGGTATTGCCCACATTTTTTTTGCTCAACGGGTTTGCCATCACAGTGGCAATACGAAACCCTTCATCTAACGAAATTTGGTAGCTGCTTTGTTCCAAAGCTTGAGCTTGTTGAGACAGTTCGCGATTGGAGCGCGAAATTCCTTCAAGGGCTTCTAGTTCATCATGAACATTGGGTAAATAAGGGGTTGATTCCGCGGCTTGTTGAATCGTAATGTATTGCAGCTTTTGCATATTATCTGCACTAATCACTTTTCGCTTGCTGATTTGGTCATCCGGAAACGATAAAAATGTACCATTGCGATCCAGCACATAGGCATAGCCACCCAGGCGTTTGGTTTTTCGTTCTAAGAGGTTTTTAAGAGCGGATAATTGCAGGTCAACCGTAGACACGCCAAAAAAGCGCCCCTTTCTATAAATAGGCGCCGTGGCTGTAATCATGGGTTCAAGTGTATGTGGGTCGACATAGGAGCGGGACCAGTACACCTTACCAGGCTCTAGAAATTGCCCCGGTACATACCACTCCTCGTTATGATAGCCCAGACCTTTGGGGTCGTTATAGTCTTCAAATGCTTGCAGCTGACCATCACTTGCACGGCCCCAAAAAAAACTTGCCCGTTGCCTACCCTTATCAAATACAAAGGGTTCTGGCCAAATCCCCCCCCCTGCCACAAAGCCTTTGATACTGGGTTCATCGAGGGCGTGGCGAAACACCTTGCTGAAGGTGGATTTTGACAGGGGCAGGCTTTCAGCGATATTTGCCATGGACAAAGCAAGGGAGGCGGATTTTTCTAGGTAGTTACTCAACTCGGCAACGGTGGCCTCTCCCGTTTGACGGATACGCTGACGCTCACTGCTCTCTATGGCAGGGCGCCCTTCTGTTTCCATCACCCACAAAAACGCCCCTATCATCAGCAATAGCATAATGACAAACAATAAAGGGACTCTGAAGGCCAGAGAACCTAAAAGGGGTTTGATTTTAGATCCGATTCTCAATGTAAATCCATCGGTGAAGGCGTCCTAATATAACTGTAGCCTAGATCTAAGATTGAGCAGCTCATCTGGCCCGGTTTTCACCCGGAAAATACACGCCCTGTTTCAGTATTTATTATCCTTTGGTTACATTAGATCCCTTGACAAAATCAGATAAGCCACTGAAATATTGGCTATTTTTAACAATTTCCCTAATGCAGAAAAAAACTAAAAATCAAGCCTACACATTTAAATATTCCTCATTACAATGCGCGACCTTTGGTAATTTCTCCTTATTCATCTTTTGCCAAATTGTTGTACAGAGGTAAGCATGCTTGTATACACCCTAACCAATAACATCACCGGCGACGTCTGGGTTGGCACCTGCAAAGACAGCAGTGATGAGCGCTTTATGCAGTTTCAAGAAGCCATGGCCTTAGGGGTCAAAGAAAAGATCTACAAAGACCTTCGAGATTTTGGTGTACAAAACTTTACCGTTGAAGATTACGCTCTGGCTTACGATCGTGAAGAGCTAAAAGATATCTTTGATGAAGCCATGGATACCTATAACGGTAAAAGCCTAATTGGCGTGAAAACGAGCTTAGGAAAAACCAGCATCGCAAAATCAGCACCGCTTAAATCTAGTGTGGGTACTGCAAAGCGTAAAACCCTAGGAAGCACGACCAAAACCGCCAGCACGGTTAAAAAAGCAGCGGCTCCAGCTAAGCTTGCAACAGGCCGCACCGGTAGCGCGAAAAAAGAGAAGCTAATCAAGGAGAAATTAGCGGAAGAAAAAGCCATGCGCGAATCACAAAAGAGTAAGCAGATCATGGAACAAGCGGATGAAATGGCCGCCATCATGGCTCGCCTTGATTCTCGTGGCTCTACTGTTAATAAGCGTCGATAATTCTTTAAGCACATCCATGTAACGAAGGGTCTAGCTACTAGACTCTTCTCCCCTTCCTTGTAAGCGCCATCTCCTGTGTCATCCATTGTGCCGATGAAGGTCAACTCACAAGAATATTGGCCCATTGATGGCTTAATTCCCTATTTTTCGCCTAATTTTGCCGGCAATGAAAACAAAATCCACTGCTAAAATCCCTCTATAATAGCCGCCACTGTTTACACCTTTGAAGGAAGTCACCATGACCATTGAACGATTAGAAACAGCACAGCGCATGAGCCGCATCGTCAAACACAACGGCACCATCTATTTATGTGGCCAAGTAGCAGCCGATGCCAGCAAAGACATCACCGAACAAACCCAAACCATGCTCGACAAGGTAGACACCCTCTTAGAACAAGCTGGGTCAGATAAAGCACATATGTTAAGCGCCACCATCTATGTGCGCGATATGAAAGATTTTGCTGCCATGAATGCCGTATGGGATGCCTGGGTACCACAAGGGCACGCCCCGGCACGTGCTTGTGTTGAAGCCCGTATGGCCCGTGCTGAGTTATTAGTAGAAATTTCAGTGATCGCGGCCGAAAAATAAACCCAGCGTTACTCTCTGTGTGACATTTTTTAATGACACTTATAAACAAAGAGGCGCGTCTAAGTGGCGCCTTCTTTGTTTAAACACGTTTAATGTGAATTTCGCTGAAATTGCTCACCTTAATTTGGTAAATAATGGCGCTGCACAAACTGTTGAACGCGCTCAGCGATATTATCATCACGGATAATCTTTCGATGCCCCAGGTCATCGGTTATGTGGGCTTGGGCTTGTGGCCAGGCTTTGCATATTTTTTTAAGGGCCGTCACGGAAATCTCCTGATCATCCTTGGCGTGTATTAATAAGGTTTTCATTTTCTTGTGCGCTAAAATTTGCCCCATCTCAAGCGCTTCTACCGGCACACCTGTTTCTTGTTCAATGTTTTTTACAAACCGTGTTTGTGCGTTCTTTGGTAACCCAACGAATTGACTAAAGCCTTGTAAGACATCCAAAATACACGCAGGAGATGAGATCAATACACAGCAATTAATCCGCACCCCCAGTGTTAGGGCATGAGCCAGTGCCGCGCCCCCCAATGAATGGCCAACCGCCGCATCAAATGGACCAAACGCTAACTGTGCTGCCAAAATGGCTTCAGAAAAGGCCACTAGGTTGGCTTCATTCCCCTTAGAATATCCGTGCATAGGGGCATCAATGGCCACCACTTGAAAGCCACTTTCTAGCAAAGGCCCCACCAAACTATGCATATGCGTTGCACGCGACTCCCAGCCGTGCATAAGCAAAACCTTCTTGTCTCCATTACCCCAAATAGCCGCGCTCAGATCATCCCCAAAAGTTACACGATGAAAGCTGGACTCTAAATCTCGCTCCCAGGATTTAATCGGCGGCGTGCGTGGGGTCAGAAAAAATTTAGCCATTTTATTGGCCGTGGTTTGTGGTGCAATGCGTCCCATTATTTGATGGTTTAAACGCACTAAAGTCATTGCATTCATCTCTATACTCCTTCCTTAATCCATATATGCATGCATATACATATATTATTTTAATAAAAAAGCAGTCGCTGACTGCTTGGGATTTATTCAATTATTCACGCATTTTTACAATTTTTTCAGACGTCTCCATTAGTTGCGCCAATGTTGCTTCGCCAAGAACGGATTCAATTTTCTTTTGTGCTGCTTGCCAACGTTTTTCCGCTTGCTTAAACAAGGCATATCCTTCATCGGTGAGGGAGATTAACCAGACACGCCCATCTTGAGTGCTCGGTTCCCGTTTGACCCATCCATCGCGAAGTAACGGTTGCAGGTTACGAGTGAGTGTCGCCTGTTCTAATAACAATACTTTTTCCAGCTCTTTTTGTGAGCACGCCTTTAGAAAACGTAAAGCTCTTAACACACTAAATTGCGTAATCTTCAGGTCCATTTCATTTAAATAAGCGTTATAAACACCGGTTAGCACACGATCCGCTTGGCGCATAGCTAAGTTATAACAAGGTTGAATCGGCATACCCTACCTACTTAATCACTTTTCTTTAATATAGTTGCATATGCATGTACTTACAATCATTTTCTGTTTTCAAATAAAACAAAGCAGAACTTACGTACCAGTCCTTTATTTTCATAACGATGCTCAAGTTTGCTTCATCACCTCAATGACTGCTACATTAGCTAAAGCGGTTAAAATATGAGGCGATAGCGCAATCCATCGAAGCTGTTTGAATTGCTCTACTCATTATCTATAGGCAAAGATAAGTGACTAATAAATAAAGATAAAATCCGTCTTATTTCTATCATATAGAAAAGGGCGATGCATGAACCGTCCATTACGAGACACACTCGGTGCAACTGAGAGTGACAAGAAGAGGACGCCGAATGCTCAACCAGAAAGATATATCTGCACAATACCTTTCCTCCCATGACCGCTTAACGGAGCCATTGGATGAGCTCTGGCAAAACATTTCACCTCTTTATTGTATTCGCGAATCCATCTGGCTCAAACAACTCTTGAGGCTTTCCCAACCCACTGAAGTTGAAGCGCAACAAGCCATAACCCTAACCACACAATTCATTGAACGTGTGCGAGCTGATAAAAAAGCCGTTCATATGATTGATGCCCTGTTATTAGAATACAGCTTAGATACACGTGAAGGTGTCTTGCTTATGTGTTTAGCTGAAGCATTAATGCGTGTCCCCGATAAGGCCACCGCCGATGCATTGATCCGTGACAAACTCAGTGTTGCCGATTGGCAGTCTCACCTGAAAAGTTCTGATTCATTATTCGTTAATGCCTCCACTTGGGGATTGATGCTGACCGGTAAAGTCATCAATTATGATCAACGTGAAAACACATCCCCAACTAAAGCACTGAACTCTTTAGTCACAAAATTTTCTGAGCCGGTGATTCGTCAGGCCATGCATCAAGCGATGAAAATAATGGGACATCAATTTGTACTGGGGCGCGATATTAATGAAGCGCTTAAAAATGCAGAAACACCGCGCAGTCAGGGCTTTAGTTACTCTTTCGATATGCTAGGTGAAGCGGCTCTGACATCGACAGATGCACAAAAATACTATGATGATTATTTTAACGCCATTAGTGAACTTGCAAAATTCAAGTCTAAAAAAGCAACCGGCCCTGAGCCCTCTATTTCCATTAAACTGTCGGCCTTGCACCCCCGATATGAAGCAGCCAATGAAGAACGTGTATTGACTGAATTGTTTGAAACCGTATTGGCATTATTACAACACGCACGGGAGCAAAACGTCGCGATTACAATCGATGCTGAAGAAGCCGACCGTTTAGAAATTTCACTTAAATTATTTGCCAAGCTCTATCAAGATGACAGCATAAAGGGCTGGGGAAAGTTTGGGTTAGTGGTGCAGGCCTATTCTAAGCGAGCATTGCCTGTCATCACCTGGTTGGCTGCGCTTGCGAAACAGCAAGGTAATTGCATTCCTATGCGTTTAGTAAAAGGCGCATATTGGGACACCGAATTGAAACTGGCACAACAACATGGTCATGAAGATTACCCCGTTTATACACGCAAAGAAGCCACCGATGTCAGTTACCTTGCTTGCGCCCGTTTACTATTAAGTGATCATATTCGTGGTTGTATTTTCCCACAATTTGCCAGCCATAATGCTCAAACGATTGCGGCCATTGCATCCATGGCAAGCCATCAAGATTTTGAGTTTCAACGCTTACATGGCATGGGGGACGCACTGTATCATCACGCAAAAAAAATACTCAATTCCGATGTTCGCATTTATGCCCCTGTGGGCAGCCATAAAGATCTCTTACCTTATCTGGTCAGACGACTACTAGAGAACGGCGCAAACAGTTCATTTGTTCATCGCTTAGTGGATGCCCGCTGCCCAGTTGACGAACTCACAGAGCACCCTGTGGATACATTGCGCTCACGCTCAAGCTTACCCAATCCTCGCATCATGAGTCCGCCAAAAATCTTTGGCAAACAACGTAAAAATTCAAAAGGTCTTGCCTGTGATATTGAAAGTGAATGGCTGCCTTTCAAACAGCAAGTGGATTGCTTTTTAAAAGATCATGTTTGGCATGCTCACTCTATTATTGGTGGCGCACAACAACCTGGTCAGTCACACCCTGTCATAGCCCCTTATGATCATAAGATAACCGTTGGCTAGCAAGAATGGGCAAATGAAACACAAGCACAACAAGCCATTGAACATGCCATATGGCCTTTTCGAATTGGTGCGATACCCCAGTAAAAGAACGCGCCACCTACTTGCTTAAGCTGGCAGACAAGTTAGAAGAAAACCTACCCGAGCTGGTTGCCCTATGCCATCGCGAAGCGGGGAAAACCGTGATGGACAGTATTGATGAAGTACGCGAAGCTGTGGATTTTTTACGCTATTACCCCACCCAAGCTGAACTCGCTTTCACTGATCCTATTGAACAAGCGCATTTCAATGGTGGTATGCAGCAAACTCAATATGAAGGCGTTGGTGTGTTTGTTTGCATCAGCCCATGGAATTTCCCGCTGGCTATTTTTATTGGACAAGTATCCGCCGCACTGGTGGCCGGTAATACCGTGGTGGCAAAACCTGCCGAACAAACTTCACTCATTGCACATCGCTGCATAGAGTTACTATTGGAAACGGGATTACCAAATAATGTGGTGCAATTACTGATTGGCAGTGGCGCACAACTGGGTAGCACTTTAACGAGTGACCCGCGTGTTGCAGGCGTGGTGTTTACTGGCTCAACCCCCACCGCACAAACCATTAACCGTCAGTTAGCCAAGCGTCATACGTTGCCCGTTCCCTTTATTGCCGAAACCGGTGGGCAAAATGCAATGATTGTAGATAGCACCGCATTACCTGAACAAGTGGTACGTGATGTATTGCGTTCGGCATTTGCATCAGCAGGCCAACGCTGCTCTGCATTGCGAGTGTTATATGTACAGCAAGATATTGCTGCACGTATCATCGAATTAATACAAGGTGCCATGGCACAAATGCAGGTGGGCAACCCAGAATATTTGAGCACAGATGTTGGCCCTGTTATTGATGAAAAAGCACAAAATCGTTTACTCGATCACATCCAATGGTTAGATCAAAAGGCCAAATTTCTCGCTCGAGTATCCTTACCCAAATCACAAAAAAACAGCACTTTTGTAGCACCCTGCGCCTATGAGATTCAAAGTATTGAACAATTAACCGAAGAACATTTTGGGCCTATTTTACATGTCATTCAATACAAGGCTCGTGACCTAGATGACGTCATCAAACAAATTAATGACAGTGGGTTTGGACTTACCCTAGGGGTACACAGTAGGAATGAAAGAACCTATCGTCACATAGAAGCCCATGCACAAGTGGGCAACTGTTACATCAACCGAGATCAAGTCGGCGCTGTGGTAGGTGTTCAGCCTTTTGGTGGCCAAGGTCTATCTGGCACGGGGCCAAAAGCTGGTGGCCCTCACTACTTATATCGTTTTGCTAAGGCCTGTGTATCGGTGAATAAGGATAAGGAGGCAACCTCATGAGTAAAGAAAATGTGGATCTACAACTTAGCCTTGCAGCACAAATACTCTGGCAACAAACGCCTATCCAGCAGCGTGTAGAAATATTGCAACAATGGGCAGACCAACTTAGCCAACATGATGAGACTTACCAAGGCGCGGCGAAAATGATCGAGTTTCAATGCCAACAAGCGCTCATGTTTGTTGAGCCGGTCCACCTATTACCGGGGCCAACCGGGGAGTCCAATGAGCTTTACTGTGTAGGGCGTGGCAGTTTTTTAATCATAGGTGACGATCATGCGGACACCATCGGTATTGTTGGAATGATCAGTGCCGCGTTAGTAGCGGGCAATAGCGTCATTTGTTGTGTTGATCAAAATGCCCATTGTGATCTTTCTCAGCTAATGACACCGCTCATACAGGCAGGCTGCCCAGAACATGTAACCATATTGGCATCTCACACAGAAAGTGAATCCTTGGCCGTGCAACCTTTGCTAGCAGGTGTGGCGTTGGTGGGCAGTGAGGCCAGCTGTATTCACTACAATCAATTACTGGCAAACAGGGACGGTCGTTTAGCTCAATTAATTTACGAAACAGACCTCAAACAATATTCTCATTTAAGCCAGGCCAGTTTGTGTTTAAGGTTCATCACAGAACGGACACGCACGATTAATGTCACCGCCATAGGCGGTAATGCCACGCTACTTGAATTAGGCAGTGGCGATTAATGCTCCATAACCCAACTCGCTTTACCCACAATAAAAAAGGAACAAGGAATGATCGAAAATAGCGTCGCAATCAGCTTCACATTTATCGCCTATTTGGTGGTGATGTTGTCTATAGGACTTTGGGCCTATAAACGCACCACCAGCTCAGAGGATTACTTTTTAGGCGGCCGCTCACTGGGGCCTTGGCCAGCTGCTTTATCCGCAGGGGCATCTGATATGAGTGGTTGGTTATTACTGGGCTTACCCGGTTATGCCTACGCATCGGGCATGGAATCCATTTGGTTAGCCGGCGGTTTATTAGTGGGTACATGGTTGAACTGGCTGATCTGTGCAAAACGCCTGCGTACCTATTCGATTGTCGCCAATAATTCCTTAACCATACCTGCCTACCTGGCTCAGCGTTTTGAAGACAAATCGAAATTATTACAATCTATTTCCGCTGTCTTTATTTTATTGTTCTTCTTGTTTTACACAAGCTCGGGACTAGTGGCTGGCGGAAAATTATTTGAAACTGTATTTGGTTTTGATTATTCAACCGCCGTAGTTATTGGCACCATATGTGTGGTGTCTTATACCTTGTTTGGTGGTTTTTTAGCGGTGTCTTGGACCGATTTGATTCAAGGCTTATTAATGGTAGCTGCCTTAATGATCGTACCAATTGTGGCAATGGAAGGCTCCTTCGGCGAACTTGGGCAAACCCTTAACGCAAAAAACCCTGAATTACTCACCCTATGGAACGATGCGAAGGGCGAGCCACTGACGGCCATTGCGATTATCTCATTAGTTGCTTGGGGTTTAGGTTACTTTGGTCAACCGCATATTTTGGCCCGTTTTAAAGCCACTCGCAGCAATGGCGACATCGCTACCGCACGCCGTATCGCGGTGAGCTGGACGGCGTTATCCATGACCGGAGCGTTACTCATTGGTGTGGTGGGCATTGCTTATGTGGACACCCACCTAGGTGGCAGTATTAAAGATGGCGAAACCATTTTCATGCTACTGGTGAATGCCGTGTTCCACCCAGTGATTGCTGGTATTTTATTAGCCGCTATTTTAGCTGCGATTATGAGTACCGCCGATTCTCAGTTATTAGTGTCATCATCAGCCTTAGCGGAGGATTTTTACAAACAAGTCTTTCGCCCACAAGCCAGCCAAGAAGAGATTGTTAAGGTAGGTCGCTTAGCGGTAATTGCCCTATCTTTAGTAGCATTATTACTTGCCATGAATCCTGAAAGCACGGTGTTGGGTTTGGTATCTTATGCGTGGGCTGGTTTTGGAGCGGCCTTTGGTCCTGCACTCTTGCTGAGTTTATTCTGGAAAGACATGAACCGAAATGGCGCCCTAGCCGGTGTGGTGGTTGGTGGTGTGACCGTGGTTGTTTGGAAGCAATTAACCGGCGGCATTTTTGACTTATACGAAATTGTGCCTGGTTTTATTTTTGCTAGCGTGGCGATTATTTTAGTGAGTAAGTTCACCGGTGGTGCTAGTCCATCCGTACTAAAAACCCATGAAGAATATGAAAGTAAACTGATTAGTTTAGATTAACATAGCGCTTGCTTGCCCGACTGACGAACATCGTCAGTCGTGCTTTTTTATTTATCCTCCTTCCCTAAAAAGCACTTTAAGAAATTCAACGTTTATCAAAGCCCATATCTTTATAGAAACGTTTTTTGTCGGTTTTCCCAACAAAAAATAAAGCTAAACCTGCATGCTA
>NYTP01000045.1 GCA_002683575.1 Bermanella sp. | reverse complement strand
CAATAAATTCAGCCACTTAGCTTGTATCCTGTATAAAAATAAGGCAAAGTTTATTAAGTGGCTATTTAAGCTGGTTTAAAGATGTACAACTTGGCAGCCTGATTTATGTAACTTATGGGGGAGTAGCCCTTAATGACAAAATCTGAGCTTATTGATCGAATAACAGAAAGACACCCTGAGCTTTCCAATAAAGACATTGAGTTGGCAGTAAAAACCATACTGGACACCATGTCGCAGGCTCTTAGTCAGGGTGATCGAATTGAAATTCGTGGGTTTGGCAGCTTTTCTTTGCATTTTCGTAACCCGCGCATTGGGCGCAACCCTAAAACAGGTGAATCTGTCAGTCTTAAGGGTAAGTATGTGCCTCATTTCAAACCCGGCAAAGAGCTTCGGGAACAAGTTAACCATCCTGAGTAATAGGCTTGGGCCGGTTAAGCATTAAATAATAGAGTGGATATATGGATAATCCGGCGTCTGGCCTTCTAACCTCCTCACCTGAATTTCTTGCGTTAAAGCAGCACTTTGAGTCTGTTTCGTCGCTTAAAATGCGAGATCAATTCGAAGAATCACCTGAACGTTTCGAGCAATTTACCTTATCAGAAACGGATCTTACCCTCGATTATTCAAAGAATCGTATTACACCTGAGACTTTATCTTTACTGAGTGATTTAGCCAAGTCACGAGGACTTTCATCCGCTATTGAGGATATGTTTCGCGGTGAGCTGATTAATCGAAGTGAACAGCGTCCCGCACTACATACTGCTCTACGAAACTTCTCTGACGAGCCTGTGTTCGTTGATGGGAAGGATGTGATGCCGGAGGTGCGCTCTACGCTCACAAGAATGAAAGAATTCTGTTGGCGGATTCGTAATCAGCACTGGCGTGGCTTTAGTAATAAACCGTTTACAGATGTGGTGTCGATTGGGATCGGTGGGTCTTTCTTAGGGCCAAAATTGGCTTCTCAGGCCTTGAAACCGTATTGGGGTAAAAAGATTAACTGCCACTATTTAGCAAACATTGATGGCTCTAATTTAACGGAAGTCCTGCAGGGGCTTAACCCTGAAACAACTTTATTTATTGTCCAAAGCAAGAGCTTTGGTACCCAAGAGACTTTGAAAAACGCGACAGAGTGTCGTCAATGGTTTTTAGATAACGGTGGTAAAGAGTCAGACTTACCACGTCATTTTACCGCAGTTACAGCCAATGTTGAAAAGGCAAAAGCATTTGGTATTAGTGAAGAAAATATCTTTCCAATGTGGGACTGGGTTGGTGGTCGCTATTCTCTTTGGAGTGCTATTGGCCTTCCTTTAATGTTAACCATTGGTCATGAGAACTTTCGTCAGTTGTTGCAAGGGGCTTATGAGATGGACTGTCATTTTAGGTCAGCCCCTTTCGAAGAGAATATGCCGGTTATCATGGGGTTGCTTGGTGTTTGGTATGTGAATTTCTTTGATGCGCAAAGCCATGCCATATTGCCCTATGACCATTATTTACGTGGGTTACCTGCTCATATTCAACAGCTAGATATGGAAAGTAACGGTAAATCCGTTAATACGTCTGGCCAGTCTTTAGATCACAATACAGGCCCAATTATCTGGGGTGGCGTCGGTAGTAATGGTCAGCATGCTTATCATCAGCTGCTGCATCAGGGTACCCAGTTTGCACCGTGTGATTTTATTCTACCCCTGATGACGCACAATCCAGTGGATCATTTTCATGAGCTACTGGTGAGTAACTGCTTAAGCCAGAGTCAAGCCTTGATGCAGGGTAAGTCACTTAAAGAAGCAGAAGCCGAGCTTTCAAATAGTGGTTTGAGTGCTTCTGAAGTTAATGTTCTAGCACCTCAGAAAGTCATTCCAGGAAATCGACCAAGTAACACAATCTTTTTTGATAAAGCTACGCCAAAGGTTGTGGGGGCTTTGATTGCTCTTTACGAGCACAAGGTGTTTGTACAGGGTCAAATCTGGGGGGTGAACAGCTTTGATCAATGGGGTGTTGAGCTTGGAAAGCAGCTTGGTGATCAAGTACATGGCGCGTTATTAGCAGAAACAGATGGGCTTGCTCAGCAGTTTGATGCATCGACCTCTGGGTTGATCAAGGCTTTTCGCAGTATGAAGAATAAACTTTAGCTCTATATAGACTACTACCTTTCTAAGTAGGCGAAACTTAGAAAGGTAATAAATAGACTTAAGCCTATTATGAATGCGGGTTGAGCAACCGCTAACATGACAATGCCACTGCCAATCCAAACATTCTTTATCTGCTCAATACGCTTAAGGTAAATGGGGTTCTCACTCCAGCGAAACTCTTCAGTATTTCTTGGTATTCCTAGCCAGTTAATGAGGCTTTCAACTAACCGTTTCATATTGCTTCTCGAAGGACTGCTACATTTATAGCCTAATCCAGAATTCATATTTTTCTACGGTTATCTAGAATCATTCTCAGCATGGATTTTTTAGGAATTAAGTTATCTATCTTGCTTAAACGGTAGGCGCGTTGGCCTAGTTGATGACTATTGCTGAGAGTGAAATGATTACTTGGCTCATGTAATTGTTTTTGTTAGTTTGGTTGCCCGATTGATAATAAATATAAAAGGAAGACCTATGACCAATGCTTATTGGTGTGTATTTGTGGCTATTTTGTTGCCACTATTGTTTACCGCACTTGCCAAATTCACGGGTAACTTTGGCCCACGTGCTAACCTAGCACCACGTGAATATTTAGAGAACCTGAGCGGCTTTCGTAAACGTGCAAACTGGGCGCAACTTAATACGCTTGAATCTATCCCAGGTTTTATGGCTGCTGTAATTATTGCTCATCAAATGCAAGGTGATCAGGCTATGATTGATACCCTGGCGATTACTTATATCGTATTGCGTGTTGTTTATGGCATTCTATATATGGCCAACCAAGGTATATTAAGAACATTGGCATGGGGTGGTGCACTGGCTTGTATATTGGGGATGTTTTTTACGTTCTGATGCTTAACTGCTTTTATCACTTCAATGGATTTATTTAGAATACATTTTTAAATAAATCCATAAAACCGATAGCGTTAATCGAATGACGTACGGCTATTGCAAAATCGTGGTGTTTTTCAGGCAAAGTATGTTCAGTGATAGATGTGAACTATCTAGGCGGCTTTGTTGTAAGGTAAGCTAGGGTATAAACATAATCGTAAGCCTGTGTTTATTTCTTAGGTGGATGGCTTATCTAAGGAAGTTTAAGTGTAAAAACCCCGCCGCCTAGCTTACCACCGTTTCTTAGTTTTATGCAGCCTTTTTTCTCGTTGTTGGTGTGGCGTTGAGCAATATTTGATGCGAAAAACAATCCGAGTTTTGTGCTGCCATTTCTGAAATCAAAATTATCTTCTGTTTCGCCAGGATTAGAAATCATATTCTCTGGGTAGCCTTGACCGTCATCGCATATTTCAATCTGTAAAAAAGACTCGATTTCTTCAATATTGATAATAATTTTACTTTTTGTATATCGTACTGTGTTTACAATGATATTGTTGATGATGCTTGCAACAAGATCTGGATCAAAAAACCAGTCTTGCTCCTCATCGCCATGAATTTCTAAGTCAATATTGTATTTTTGTAAAAGGGGTTCATTTTTTAAATACTGCTCATTAACTACATCCCAAATATTGTGCTCATCTATAACCACATGTAAGTGGTCACTACCCAGCCGATAAACACCCAATAAATGAATGAGGTCGTTATTTAATCGGCTGGCTTCATAGTTTAGATTTGCAAGGTGCAATTGGGTGTCTTTTTGTGAATCAGTATTAAGCTGTTCTATGGAGTTGAGTATAAGACTGATAGCATTTTTCATATCATGAATACAAGATGCCAAATGAAAGTCGAAATCTTTTTTCATTTAATTTTCCTTTTTTGTATTCTTAATTATTAAATCGAGTGTTTTATTAATTGACTTATATCGCTTGTATTGTGGATGATCATTCTGGATGTTTTTCACTACAGCAAGGTGTTTTTCACATTGTTCTAGAATATCAAGATTTACACTGGCCTTTTTGATTTGAAATATGAATGACTGAATGATATTTAATCTTAGGCCTACGTGTTTTGGAAAGTTTTTAGTGGCTT
This sequence comes from Bermanella sp., assembly GCA_002683575.1. Classification (GTDB taxonomy): domain Bacteria; phylum Pseudomonadota; class Gammaproteobacteria; order Pseudomonadales; family Oceanobacteraceae; genus Bermanella. The sequence continues at coordinate 9,143 of NYTP01000045.1, read as the reverse complement.
TAAGAAAGCATTGTACCGCCTCTAGATAATTACCATCATCAAACATTTTAATGCCTTCTTTGTTGGCTTTTATGACATCTAATTTTCCAATCTTTGATACGGGTTCGTCGGTGATTTTATCCAATTTGGCGCAGATTTCTGGATTGTCTTTATATTGCTCAGCCAGTTGAGCAAGTAGGGTTGTGGCTTTTTCTTTATGGCCAGATTGCAGGTAACTTTTCGTTAACTCTAACTGGGTTCGTAAATTGGCAATCGAGCCATTTTTATTAATTCTTTTTTCTGCTAAATCCAATGCTTGTTCTGCATTGGTTTTATCGTTAATGCTGTTGTACGCGCGCGATTCGATTAACTTGCTTTGAATTTTTATGTTTTGATCAGTATTATCTTTGTGAGTATTTTGTAATGTACTAATAGCTTCTTTTGCGTAAGCTCTGATCTTTTTGTCATCAGAGCTATGAAGGGCAGCCTCAGTTAGGTTGTCAGCTAGATCCAATTCGTTTTCTGCATTTTTATGAATACTATTCTCAGCTAAGCGAACCACTTTTCGACTGGCCTTAGCTGCTGCATCGAAGTCACCATTAATTTTACTGACATCGGCTAATAACTTTTGCCTTGATACGGATCGTGCGGAAATATGAGATATTTGCTCAAGGATTTTTTGCGCCTCTTGTGGTTTTCCTAGGTTAATCAGCATGCGAGCGGCACCTTCATATGCTTCAAGGCTGGCAGAGTTTTCCTGGTAGGCGAGTTGATATGCGGTTAGGGCGGCTTGATATTCTTGCTTAGCAGCAAGTACGTCGGCGTTTCCCAGTTGTGCCCAGAATAACTTTCTGCCTTTTAGTACTGTTTTATAAAGGGCTTCTGCATCGTCCCACTTTTTACAACGGATTAACAATTGCCCTTTGGTTTTTAAGCACCAATTCTTTTGACGGCTGTTTTCGTTTATTTTTTGATCGCACAGTGNAATGGCCTGTGTCANTTTGTTGCTGTCTATCAAATGGTTGATGTCATGCAATTCATTTTTTTGTTTTAAGCATTTGATTAGGCGAGACTTTAATTCAGCCGATGATATGGGTTTATTCATATAAGCATCCGGCTTATATTCTAGAGAGCCGATAACCGCATCACGACTTGAGTCCGCGGTGACAATAATGCAAATGGTGCCGCTTCCCAATAGATGTTTGTGGCGCATCTCTTCAATCAGCTGAAGGCCATTTTGTCCCTTACCTAGGTCGAAGTCGCAAAAGATTACGTCATAGGTTCGTTCTTCGCATAATTTCAATGCCTTGCTGCCACTGAGTGCGGTATCGATACTTTTTACATTTAGGTCATGCAATAAGCGCTTTAGAATCTGCTGAAAACTCTCGAAGTCATCAACAATTAAGAATCGCTTATCACGATAGTCATCAGTAACCACGGCTCGGTTCTTAGATTAATGAATATCTTATTAACTTTAGTAATGACGAGGGGTTTGTAAAGAAAGCCTAGTGGCTGCGTCGAAGTGTCAAGTTATATCGAGTGGTTAGATTAGGTTGTAATAAATCGGCCTTGATGGGTTTGACCCCATGTGCCCATAGTCTTGATGAGCTTGAAAGTATTAGCACGTCCCCATCTTCTAGTAGGATTTTCATGGGGCTGATCTCAGGATTATCGGGGTATACCTCAAAAACGGCCGATAAGCCTAAGGATATCGACACAATGGGCCAGCTTGTATCTTGCTCGTCCTTATCTTTATGTCGACCCATTGACTGGCTTATTTCATAGCGGTTAATCAGGCAGGCATCGGGCAAGAAGCTTGGGATGTTGGCTAATTGACAGGCGGATTGGTGGATCTGTAGGAATTCACGGGGCAGGGCAGGCCAAGGCTGTTGGCTTATCGGGTCCCTCTCACTGTAACGATAGCCGTCTAGGTCAGATACCCATCCATATTTGCCGCAATTGCTCATGCTAGCCTTTGTAGGGTAGCCCATAGGTGTCATCATATGACGCATAGGAATCTCTTGCGTGATTTCATCAATGCGTCTCAGGCAGGATTCTGTGGAGGCAAGGTGTTTAATGTGAAAGATTCCGTGCCCCAAGTGGGTTACTTGGGGCTCGTCAGATGCCCTGTCATGCTCCTGCGTGAATAAATCAGCCATTTTTGTGTTGTTTGTTCCATGCAATGCACTCAGCTAGGCCTACTCCTGAGCCCCCAAAGATATCCAGTGCGCTTCCAATAGTGAGGTCGACTTTTCCGTTTGATAAAGCATGCACTCGTTTGAGGTCATCTAAATGACGAGCGCCACCGGCGTAGGTAATCGGCACATAAGCATGCTGACCAAGTAGCGTGACCAGCTCTTCATCAATGCCCCCTTGCAGGCCCTCCACATCGGCTGCGTGAATCAGAAATTCAGCACAGTGCAGGCTCAGTTCCTTCAATGTTTGTGCATCAATTGTGGTGGATGTGATGGTTTGCCAGCGGTTAGTGGCAATTTGCCAGCCGTTTTGTGTTTTTCTGCAGCTTAAATCCAATATGAGTTTGTCTTTACCGGTTTCCTGTTTGATTTCATCGAGACGTTTAAAACTGAATTCGTCGTTCTCGAATAGGGCAGAGGTCACAATCACATGGCTGGCGCCTGCATTTAAATAATGGGCCGCGTTCTCACGGTTGACTCCGCCTCCAAATTGAAGCCCGTTAGGCCAGCTTTTAAGGGCAGATAGGACTGCTTCTTCATTGTTTGGACCCAAAGCTATGACATGCCCCCCTGTTAGCTGATGCTCACGATAGAGATTGGCGTAATACGCGCTGTCATATTGGCTAACGAAATTAGTGGTGGCGCCTTGGTCATTCAAGCTGCCGCCAACAATCTGTTTAACTTGGCCATCGTGAAGGTCAATGCAAGGACGGAATTGGGTCACTGGAACTACTCATTTACAGGTTTTGAGCGATTATAACCAACAATAGCGGGACTTTCAGTTTGCTACTTACTTTTACGTCCAAATAGTCGCTTGAAAATATGTAAGGCGCAGGGGTCAAGGGCATCTATACTCATTAAATCGCCCTAGAAAAGCTAATAGCGAGGTATTGTGGCCTTTAGTGAATCAATCTTAATTCAAGCAGCTGAGGCTATGGATCTCAAGTGGGCCTATTTTGATTCAAAAATGGTCTATCGGCAGGTCAGTTCTCAATATTGTGCTTGGCACAAGACCAGTCGAAATGCCATTTTAGACCGCTCTGTGAAAGACTTGCTTAGTCAGGATACGATCGAGCGATTAACCCCATATTGGCAGCAGTCCTTGTCAGGTGATGTCGTAACCTTTTCGGGGCAGATTCAGCTCACAGGTGCATCTACTTTCTCATTTGTAAAAGCCACCTATATTCCTTGTTTTGGGGGCGCTGAACAGGTCATTGGCTTTTATGTGTTTTATGAAGATCAAACCCAAGATAATAAAGCCATAAGCACATTACGTAAGCTTCATATGATTACGGCTGATATGAGCTTGCCCTTGGATAATAAGATCGAAAAAATATTGCGCTTAGGTATAGAGGTCTTTGAGTTGCCAATTGCACTTGTCAGTCACATTGTTGATGAGCGCTATGAAGTGAAGTATGCCGTGGTCCCAGAAGAAGCGGTTAAACCTGGCGATACATTTGACCTTGGAGTGACCTACTGTTTTCACACATTGAAAGCCAATGGCCCCACCGCTTTTCATCATGCCGGCGAGAGTTATATCAATAAACATCCGTGTTATGACACTTTTGGATTAGAGAGCTACATTGGTATTCCAATTTTTGTGAATAACGAACGCTATGGCACGTTGAATTTCTCCAGTGCGGACATTCATGACAGTGTGTTTTCAGAGCATGATTATGAGTTGATTCGGTTGTTTTCTCAGTGGATCGGAAATGAACTTGGCAGTGACATGGTCCGTGTTGAGTTAGAAATGCAGTCACGATTACTCAACGTTATGAGCAAGCAGGCCCGTATTGGAACATGGGAGCTGAATATTAAAACGGGTGAGCTCTACTGGTCACACATGACCAAGGAGATTCATGAAGTTACGCAAGAATTTGTGCCCAAGCTAGATGAAGCGATTCTTTTTTATAAGCAGGGTGAGAGTCGAGATAGGGTGAGTCAGGCGGTAGATCGAGCTGTTATGGCTGGGGAGTCTTGGGATTTAGACATACAATTGGTTACGGCAAAAGGGAATGTTATTTGGGTCAATGCCATGGGGCAGCCTGAAATGGATGAAGGTGAATGTGTTCGATTATTTGGCTCGTTTCAAGATATTAATGAGCGAATTAAAAACGGTATTGAGCTTGAAAAGGCCAAAATTCAGGCTGAGGCCGCGGCGAAATCAAAAAGTGAATTTCTTGCAAATATGAGTCATGAAATTCGCACCCCCATGAATGGCGTGCTGGGAATGATTAATAGTGTTCTTAATTCTGCGTTGACGGATAAACAACAATACCAGTTGGATCTAGCGCAGCGCAGCGCGCAATCACTACTATCACTTATCAATGACATTTTAGATTTCTCTAAAGTGGATGCAGGGATGCTCGAGCTTGAAGCCATTGATTTTGATTTATATACATTTTTAAGTGATGTTGGGCAGTCTATGTTGCCTATGATAGAGGATAAAAATTTAGTTTTCATACAAGAATTTGACCCATTGAAGGGCCTCCATGTCAGGGGGGACCCCAATCGAGTTCGCCAGATACTGACCAATCTTTTAGGAAATGCGATCAAGTTTACGCAGGCCGGCAGCATTACGTTGCAAGTGTCATTGCAAGCTAAAGACACCCGGCAGTGTTGCCGTGTTAAAGTTATCGATACGGGTATCGGCATCGCGAGTAATAAGATGACAGCCTTGTGCGATGCTTTTACGCAAGCGGATGCCTCTACAACTCGGCAGTTTGGCGGAACCGGTTTGGGCTTGGCAATTGTAAAAAACTTATGCAAGTTGATGGGTGGTGATTTAAGTATTTCCAGTGAGTTGGGTAAAGGGAGCTGTTTTGAGGCAAGGTTTTATCTCGATAACGCCCTTGATTCGTTACCTTTAAAAGGCCAAGAAATACAAAATCTGCATGATAAATTGGATTTAGCTCCTTGCGCTCCAGTCGAGTGCAACGCAACTTTAAGTGGAAGTAAAATTCTCCTTGTTGAAGATAACTTTATTAACCAAGAGGTTGCCAGAGAGCAATTGAATCAACTTTCAATTGATCCAGATATCGCACACAACGGCCAGGAGGCCATCAAATTGCTCAATGAATCGACGCAGGAGCCTTATAAACTTGTTCTAATGGACTGCCAAATGCCCGTGCTTGACGGCTATGAGGCGACTAAATTAATTCGTTCAGGTGAGGCTGGGAGTATGTATCTCCAAGTGCCGGTTGTGGCTTTAACGGCCAATGCAATGAAAGGGGATAGGGAGAAGTGCCTAGCAGCAGGTATGGATGACTACCTCAGTAAGCCGTTTGATTCGCGAGCGCTCAAAAGCGTCTTAAAAAAGTACCTGCAGCCGGATGATTAGCCCAAAAAAGCTAGAATCTAAAGGGTGAATCCTATAAGCTTCACGGCCGCAAAATACTGGCTGATTTTTAGCCGACCAAGAGAGATTTTATGAGCTTTGATACCCTGGGTTTGTCACCGAATATTCTACGAGCCCTTCAAGAAAAAGGTTATACCGAAGCAAGCCCAATTCAAAGCCAAGCCATCCCTGCCGTTCTAGCGGGAAGAGATGTAATGGCCGCAGCACAAACCGGCACTGGTAAAACCGCTGGTTTCACTCTGCCCATTCTTGAGCGCCTATCTGGCGGCCCTAAGGCGAAAAGTAATCATATACGTGCCCTAGTATTAACGCCGACTCGCGAGTTGGCCCAGCAGGTGGCAGACAATGTGGCCACCTATTCAGAATATTTACCTCTCAAAAGTACAGTTGTTTATGGTGGGGTAAAAATAAACCCACAAATGATGCGCTTACGTGGAGGTGTGGATGTCTTAGTGGCTACGCCGGGTCGACTGTTGGATTTGTTTAGTCAAAATGCCATTAAATTTACTCAGCTTGAAGTCTTGGTGTTAGATGAAGCGGATCGCATGCTGGATATGGGCTTTATCCATGATTTAAAAAAGATTCTATCCTTGCTGCCTAAGGATCGACAGAATCTATTGTTCTCAGCGACTTTCTCTGATCAAATTAAAAGCTTGGCAAAGTCTATGGTGAATGACCCTGTAGAGGTTTCGGTTAGTCCAGCAAACAGCACCGCCAAAACGGTGAAGCAGTGGATTTATCCCGCCGACAAAAAAGCCAAGTCTGAATTACTGTCTTACTTGATTAAAACCAATAAGTGGGAACAGGTGCTGGTGTTCTCTCGTACCAAGCATGGTGCAAATAAACTGACAAAATTCCTTGAGTCTGAAGATATTAGTGCTGCGGCTATTCATGGCAATAAGAGTCAGGGAGCACGGACTAGAGCCTTAGAGACATTTAAATCCGGTGAAATAAAAGTGTTGGTTGCAACTGATATTGCCGCACGCGGAATTGATATTGACCAATTACCGCAGGTGGTTAATTTTGACCTACCTAATGTGGCTGAGGATTATGTGCATCGTATTGGTCGTACAGGTCGTGCGGGAGCCACAGGGCAGGCGGTGTCTCTAGTGAGTCATGATGAATTTAAAGAGCTCAGTGCAATTGAGAACTTAATCGGGCGTGAGTTGGATCGTGAGTATATTGTGGGTTTTGAACCTGTAAATACACTGCCTGCCTCTCGCCTTGATACGCGACCTAAAAAACCGAAGAAGCCAAAAAAACCTAAAACTGAGCATCAAGACGGTCAGCGCAGTGGTGAAGCAAAAAGAGGGCACAAGCCTCAAGGTAAAAATAAGCAGCATGTGGCTAAGGGTGGCTCAAAAGCCGGTGCGGATAAGGCGAAAAGTGGTGGGAGCCGCAAGCCAGGCTCTGCTGCCAGTGCTNCGCCGAAGCCGGCTAACTCAAAGCCANGGCATCGTAAGCCATTACCTGCTTCTAAATAGCGTTAAGGTATCCAATAAAAAAAAACAGGGCTTAAGCCCTGTTTTTTTGTGCCTAATTAATAGGCATAAAAAAAGGGTAAGATTAAAATCTTACCCTTTTTCTTTTTCAAGCTATCTGCCTTAAGGCAAACACTGAACCTTATAGAGGGACGATGTTTTCAGCTTGAGGACCTTTTTGGCCTTGAGTTACAGTGAACTCAACTTTTTGACCTTCAGTCAAAGTTTTGAAGCCAGTACCAGTGATCGCACGGAAGTGAGCGAAAACGTCAGGACCATTTTCTTGTTCGATGAAACCAAAACCTTTAGCTTCGTTGAACCATTTTACAGTGCCAGTAACAGTAGACATAATAATATCCAGATTTTTCAGAGTAATTTAGTCTGCAAGCAGACGAGTTTTGCTGGAAGTTTTTGCTTTGAATTATGAAAACAGGTACGAAGACTAAAAACAGGACATCGCAGTGGTGTACATAAATATAAGACTTACTTTCAAGCTAGACTGAATTATATGCGGCTCAGAGCTGTTGTCAATCAAAGCTTGGCCTAATCTGGCCAATATTGCAGATAAAATCAAAAAGACGAGTAAAAACAAAGGCTTCGACGTTAATATGACAATATTAACGTCGTTAAAAGAAGAAGATTAAAGTGTGTAAAGGTGGTGTTAATTGCCTAGCTCTGGGCAAGATCTCGGTTTTGTAGATTTATGGCCTGAGTATGGGTGCTTAACATGCGTTCAATGTCTTGGTCTTTCTGTTGCCAGATCTGGCTTACCCAGTCTTGAACTTCCTTACGAAGTACCGGGTCGTTTTGGTAGTCCCCAGTACTAAAGTGAGAAGGAATGCGAATTGAATTCACCTCAACCAAAATATGATCAATGCGCCCGCACATCATGTCCCAAAAAGTAGGAGTGTGTCCTGGGTAAACAATTGTTGCGTTGCTCAATGCGGTGAATTTATCGCCAAGAGCTTGAATGGTGAACGCAATGCCACCCGCTTTCGGTTTGAGAAGGTGCTTATAGGGAGACTGCTGACTAGAGTGTTTTTCAGGGGTGAATCGTGTGCCTTCCAGAAAATTCATCACAGTAGATGGCTTGCGGGAAAACTTCTCGCAGGCTTTCTGGGTTTCTTTTATGTCATCACCGGCCCTTTCTGGGTGTTTAGCTAAAAACTCTTTGGAATATCGGCGCATAAAAGGGAAGTCTAGCGCCCACCAAGCTTGGCCAACAATGGGTACATAAAGCAGTTCTTTCTTGATGAAGAACTTAACAAAAGGGGCTTTATTATGGAACAACTGATAAAGAACAAAGATATCAACCCAGCTTTGATGGTTGGCAGTGAGTAAATACCAGTCATGTGGGCTAAGTTGATCTGCTCCGCTGATATTCCACTTAGGCTGATAAACCCAATTGATCCACCACAATATCCCTTCAAGCCACATGCTCGAAATAAATGTAATGCAAGGGTCAACCAAATGCTGCACGATTTTCTGAGGCATGATCAATTTAGGCAAAATGGCGGCAAATAGAAACACCCCAAGAATGGACGTGTGCACCAGTAGAGCCGCAGCACTAATGACTCCTACGCAATGGTATCGAATTTTATTTAGCATATTGGCATCCATAGAGTCACAGTCCTTTGGCTATACGGTGAAATGAATTTGTCAGATCATACAATGCTTGCATAGTTTTATGACAATAGTAAAACTCAATTTATGTCATACATTCTGGCTATAAAACAGAGCAAAACCAACCCAGGATGCCACTAAAAGCCCCCATGGCAACAAGCCTAATTTGGAGTGCTTTGCTGTACTTGCCTCAGTTATTGCCTCGGTTTCATTGGCTTTTTCTTTAAGCTCTTTTTTTGCTTGCTTGTTTTTTTCTCGTAACTTCGCTTTTTGCTGCTTTTTGTATAGCTCGATGCCTTTGGCAATACCTTGTGCAATGAGCTTGTTTTGCTCTTTTGTTTGCCCCGGTTTTTGGGTGCCTTTGGTAATGGCTTCGGCTTCTTGTTGCGACTTCTCGGATACTGCTTGTTTCTTATACTTGGCCATGATGTGTAACTTTACTTAAAAACAGTATATTGCCTGAAAATCAATCATAGCGACAGCCGCACCTAGTGCTGAAAAAGCCCC
>NYTP01000044.1 GCA_002683575.1 Bermanella sp. | reverse complement strand
GCGAGATTTTCAAAGCGAGTGTATTTACCAATGAAGGCTAGGCGGTCAGTACCGATTTCACCATTACGGTGTTTACCTATAATAATTTCACCAATACCTTTGTCTGGTGAGTCTTCGTTGTAAACTTCATCTCGGTAAATAAACGCGATAATGTCGGCGTCCTGCTCGATGGCACCCGATTCACGCAAGTCTGACATAACTGGGCGTTTATTGGGTCGTTGCTCCAATGAGCGGTTTAACTGAGACAAGGCCACCACGGGGCAACCAAATTCTTTCGCGATGGCTTTTAATGAGCGCGAAATTTCCGAGATTTCTTGTGTACGCCCTTCACTCTTACCAGCAACCGTCATCAACTGAAGGTAATCGACCATGACTAAACCAAGGTCATTATTATTTTCACGATACACTCGACGACAACGGGCACGCATTTCTTGTGGGGTTAATGCCGCGGTATCATCAATATAAAGTGGTTTGTCTTTTAGCATATTGAATGCAGAGGTCAGCTTTGGCCAATCCTCTTCATCTAATTTACCGCTACGCAATTTATTAGAGGGAATACGGCCAACCGAGGAATACATCCGCATTAAGATGGCCTCTTTAGGCATCTCCATACTGAACACCAAAACGGGGCGTCCCGTTTCAAGTAAGGCGTTTTCACATAGGTTCATGGCGAAAGTGGTTTTACCCATGGAAGGACGACCCGCCACAATCACTAAGTCAGCGGTTTGAAAACCGTTGGTGCGCTTATCTAAATCAGTAAAGCCTGTGGTTAAACCCGTTAGTCCGTCTTCCATGTTGAAAAGCTCTTCGATCTTTTCAAGGGTTCGGGACATAATCGGGTTGACGTGTTCTGGGCCTGAATCTTTTTTACCACCGCCCTCTGCCACTTCGGCAATGCGTTTTTCGGCATCGCTAATCAAGCTTAATGGATCTTGGCCTTTGTTACTGTAGGCGCTACCTGCAATATCTGTGGCAGCTTCAGCTAAACGGCGCAATAAAGCTTTTTCTTTTACGATATCCGCGTAGGCTGAAATATTCGCTGCGGATGGCGTGCGCTCCACAAGGTCCGAGAGGTAATCGAGACCACCAATATTATCCAGCTCCTCTAAACCTTCTAATTCATCACTGAGGGTGAGTACATCAAAAGGCTTTTCTTTTTCAGCAAGGGTGCAAATCACCTGATAAATTAAACGGTGACTGTGACGATAAAAATCATCGGTTTGCAAACGCTCGGATACGACTTCAAACGCACGGTTATCCAGCATCAAGCCGCCAATCACCGACTGCTCAGCATCCGCTGAGTTGGGTGGCATCTTTATATTTTCGACTTGCTGATCCATTGGATAAAAAACAACCGATATAGTATGAATAATTAGCCGCTTAGTTTGCCCTTTTATGGCTATAAGCTCAATGGCTGAATCGGCACTACGCTGCCATTGACTAAATATTGAGAAGGCCGCAAACATAAAAAAACCCCGAGTATTTAGTTCGGGGTTTTCATACTAAGCCGTATTATTTAAACGGGAAGCCACCGCCACCCATTCCGCCCATTGGAGGCATGCCGCCGCCTGGGCCACCAGGGCCGCCCATGCCTTTCATGGCGCCCATCATTTTGCGCATACCGCCCTTGCCGGTCATTTTTTTCATGACTTTTTGCATTTGCTTGTGCTGCTTGAGTACACGATTAATGGTCTGAATATCCGTACCGGAACCCGCTGCAATACGCTTTTTACGTGAGCCGTTAATTTTATCTGGGAAGTGACGCTCTAGAGGTGTCATGGAGTTAATGACCGCTTCCGTTTGGGATAACTGCTTTTCAGCCACATCCATTTGACCAGCGGCTTGGCCCATATTCCCCATGCCAGGTAACTTATCCATCATGCCCATCAAGCCACCCATGTTCTTCATTTGCAGCAGCTGATCACGGAAGTCTTCTAGATCGAAGCCTTTGCCTTTTTTGATTTTTTTCGCCAGCTTATCGGCTTTTTCTTTATCAATTTTGCGTTCCGCTTCTTCGATCAGGGTCAGCACATCACCCATGTCCAAGATACGTGATGCCACACGATCAGGGTGGAACGGCTCTAATGCCTCAATTTTTTCACCCATACCCATAAACTTAATGGGCTTACCTGTAACTTGACGCACCGATAACGCCGCACCACCACGGGCATCACCATCGGCTTTTGTAAGCACCACACCGGTTAACGGTAACGCTTCATTAAAGGCTTTTGCTGTATTCGCCGCATCCTGACCCGTCATGGCATCCACCACAAAGAGTGTTTCCACCGGGTTGATGGATTTATGCAGTTGTTGAATTTCGGCCATCATATCTTCATCAATGGCTAAACGACCGGCGGTATCGACAATCAGTACGTCTGAAAACTGGGTTTTTGCTTCTTTAATGGCTGCATTGGCAATATCTACCGGCTTTTGCGAGATATCTGATGGGAAAAATTGTGCACCCACTTCGCCTGCAAGGGTTTCCAGCTGTTTGATCGCAGCCGGACGATAAACGTCTGCGGAGACCACCATGACTTTTTTCTTTTCACGCTCTTGCAAGTATTTAGCAAGTTTTGCCACGGTGGTGGTTTTACCCGCACCTTGTAAACCAGCCATTAAAATAATGGCCGGCGGCTTAGCCGCAAGGTCTAAGCTTTCGTTGGCCTCACCCATAACGCGCTGTAATTCTTCATGCACGATTTTCATCAGTGCTTGGCCTGGGCTTAGGCTCTTTAATACTTCGCTACCAATGGCACGCTCTTTCACCTGATTGGTGAATTCTTTCACCACTGGTAAGGCCACATCGGCTTCTAACAAGGCCATACGTACTTCACGTAAAGTGCCTTTTATGTTCTCTTCTGTAATTTTGGCTTTGCCACTAATGGCGCGCAGAGCACCATTTAATCGATCTTGCAGGTTATCAAACATATTTCGTGTCTCTATTCTTTGGGCCAGACGGTTTAGGCGCAGTAAAACCTAGGCAACTCTATACATCCGGCGCATCTATGTGCACAATTGTCCGGCATTATATAGGTAAGCGCCGCATAACTCACTCTTCTGTGCCCAGGCAGTTAGAAATAGTGAAGGCCACCATAATAACAACCCATGTATTTAGGGAATCGCCATTCATATGGTTACGCTGTTCGCATTTATCGCCATCTCATTTTATTTGGCTAGCAGCTTTGTTCAATACACTGCTATCCGCCAGCCCTCTACTCATGCTCGTAAGCGAGTACTCAGTCTTGGCTCTGTGGCCATTATTTTTCATGGCTTAGCTTGGTTTACCCCCTTATTTACACAAACCATGGATCTACGCTTTTTTCATGTTGGCTCACTCATCTCTCTGGTGATTAGTGCCATCATTCTGATTAGTGCTTTGCGCAAACCGCTGGAGAGTTTATTTCTAGGGGTCTTCCCCATGGCCGTGATCATCATGAGCTGCAATCTGGCATTCAACACCCAAAGCCAGCCCATTAAACAGTTCGATACCGGCTTAATGAGTCATATTATTTTGTCCATCATGGCTTACAGCGTGCTTAGTATCGCGGCGTTTCAGGCCGTGTTACTCATGGTGCAAGATTACCAGCTTAAAAATAAGCACATGACAGGCATCATGCGTGTGTTGCCGCCGTTACAAACAATGGATCGCTTGCTGTTCGATATGATTGGCATCGGCACCTTATTGCTGAGCCTAGCCATTGCCTCTGGCTTCTTATTTTTAGACGACTTATTTGCTCAGCACCTGGTGCATAAAACCGCCTTTACCCTCATGGCTTGGGCAGTTTACAGCGCCTTATTATTGGGGCACTGGCGCCTTGGCTGGCGCGGTAATGTGGCCAGTAAGTGGACACTGGTGGCAACGGTGCTTCTGATTCTGGCTTTCTTTGGCAGTAAGCTGGTACTTGAGATCATTCTGAAACGTTAAAAGCCCGCTTTGAGGTCGGCTTTTAACCTTTGGTTGCAGGTGTTTTCTGCTACACTAGCGCCAACTTTAGTCACTAGGACCGCTTCGTGAGCGACATACCTTTAAGCCTGCTCTTTGCAGCCTTGTTTTTCCTTGTAATATTTTCGGCTTTCTTCTCCAGTTCTGAAACCGGCATGATGTCCCTCAACCGCTATCGCATGCGCCATTTGGCGAAGCAAGGCCATGGTGGTGCTAAGCGAGCCTCTAAGCTGCTCAACCGTACAGATCGCCTAATTGGCGTGATCTTGATTGGTAATAATTTCGTTAATATTGCCGCAGCATCTATTGCGACCATCATTGCTCAACGCATCTGGGTCGATAATCCAGAGCTTGGGGTATCGATTGCAACGATACTGCTAACCCTTGTGATTTTAATTTTCTCTGAAGTGACGCCCAAAACCATCGCGGCCAATCACCCTGAAAAAATTGCTTTTCCAGCCAGTTATTTATTACAGCCGCTGCTCATTCTATTAATGCCGTTTGTTTACGTGGTTAACGGCATTGCTAATATGTTAATTAAAATCACGGGGTTAAAGCTGGATCAAAACAGCAAAGACTTATTGAGCACTGAAGAGTTTAGAACCCTGGTGTATGAAGCCGGTGCGCTGATACCTCCTCGTCGCCAACAAATGCTGCTGTCGATTTTGGATTTAGAAACGGTTCGCGTGAATGACATCATGGTGCCGCGTAATGAGATCATTGGCATCGACCTTGATGATAATGTGCGCGATATTGAAAACATTATGCGCACCAGTCAACACACTCGCCTACCGGTTTGGAAAGGCAACATCAATAACATAATTGGCGTATTGCACATGCGTAACGCAGCTAAAATACTAGCCCAAGATGAATTCAATAAAGCCGAATTACTGCAGGTCACACGAGAGCCTTATTTTATTCCTGAAACGGCGCAGTTACATAATCAGCTATTTAATTTCCAGACAGAGCAGCGCCGTATTGCCATCGTGGTGGATGAGTATGGTAACGTTCAGGGGATCGCCACACTTGAAGATATTCTTGAAGAAATTGTCGGTGACTTTACCAGTGACGTATCCGCCACGAGCCAAGACATCACGCCACAAGAAGATGATAGTTTTATCATTGACGGCACCACGACGATTCGCGAATTAAACAAAGCATTGAACTTTGATTTACCTATAACAGGGCCTAAGACCTTCAGTGGCTTGATTATTGAAAGTTTAGAGTCCATACCTGAAAGCAATGTCTGCTTAAAGATTGAAGACTACCAAGTGGAAATCTTAAAAGTTCGCGCCAATACCATTGCATCAGCGAAGATCAAAAAAGCCTAATTCACCTTAAATTATTAATGCTCCACAGAATGTACAGTCATTCTGCGGAGCATTATTTTTTGCATAGGATATCAGTGTGCAAAGCAACGATGTTTTCATAGCACGCCCACTGGCCATTGCATTATTGGTCATGAGCGCCACTTTATTTGCGGGCAATCATATCTCTGCCCGTTTTGCATTTGATAACGGCACAGGATTATTACTCGCCATATTAGCGCGTGGCATGCTGTCGCTGATATTCATGTTATCCATTGTCAAAATTCGTAAAGCCTCTATGGCGATCCCCGCGCAGTTAATTAAATGGCAATTACTGCTTGGCTTCCTCATTTCAGCGCAAAGCCTGTGCTTGTATACCGCCATTACCTTAATTCCTGTGGCCATGGCATTACTGTTGGTCAATACCTGGCCCATGATGTTTATTATCGCCAACTGGATCGCCGGCAAAAAAGAACCCAATGCCAAAACATTTGCACTGCTGATGATCATATTAACGGGTTTAATTCTGGTATTGGATATCGACCTTAATGCTCCTGTCGATAATGATTGGTTATTAGGGGTCACCTTTGGTACCGCTTCTGCTGTCTTTTTAGCCTGCACCATGTGGGTAACTCAATATCAATTGGCCAGTGTCGCAGGGGCTGTTCGCAGCGCCTACATTATGATGGTGGTGGTCAGTGTTATGTTAATTGCTGGTAGTGCGGGGTTAATTCCAGGAGGGTTAAGCTTACCCACCAATCAACCAGGTTGGATTGGGCTGGGCATGTTAACGCTATTATATGCCATTGCTATTACCACCTTGTTTGTTTTAACACCAAAATTGGATATGGCGCGCAACGCACCCATTTTAAACTTTGAACCGGTGGCCTCTTTGTTTTTGGGGTATATATTCTTGGGACAATTTTTAAATACCATGCAGTTAATTGGTGGGGCCGTTGTTGTGGTGGGCATCATGGCAATCGGTATGTCGCGGGCATAAAAAAACCGATTACGGCGTAATCGGTTTTAACTTTTTTAAGTTGGTCGAATCTATAGCGAGATCGTAACCGCACTTGAGCACGCAATGGCCAATGACTTTGCCTCTTCAATACTCTCACCAGTGGCCAACGCGACCCCCATGCGACGAGTGCCACTGACTTCTGGTTTACCAAATAATCGAAGCTGCGAATTGGGCACAGACAGAGCCTTATCCAAGTTCCCAAAGCTGACGTTTTGACTCTCACCGGATACCAAAATCACACTGGATGCGCTTGGGCCATTTTGTTTAATTTGCACGATAGGTAAATCCAAAATCGCGCGGGCATGTAATGCAAACTCAGATAAATCTTGCGAGACAAGCGTCACCAAACCGGTATCGTGTGGCCTTGGTGATACTTCACTGAATATCACTTCATTACCTTTAACAAACAACTCAACACCGAATAAGCCCTTGCCCCCTAATGCCGTGGTCACTTTCTCCGCCATCTCTTGTGAGGCGTTTAATGCTTGCTCACTCATGGCTTGAGGTTGCCAGGATTCTTGGTAATCACCGCCTTCTTGGCGGTGACCTATGGGTGCGCAAAATGACGTAGTCATCTCACCATCAACATCGCGATGACGAATCGTCAGTAACGTGATTTCAAAATCAAAGTCTACAAACCCCTCAACGATGACCTTGCCTTTGCCAGCTCGACCGCCTTCTTGTGCATAGTCCCAAGCGGCATCTATTTCATTTGCATTGCGCAGTAAAGACTGACCTTTACCAGACGAGCTCATGATCGGTTTAATCACACACGGCAAACCGATGTTTTCGATCGCAGTAAGGTATTCATCTTTATTGGCCGCAAATTCAAATGCACTGGTTTTTAACCCAAGCTCTTGTGCCGCTAATCGACGAATGCCTTCACGGTTCATGGTTAACTGAGTGGCCTTAGCAGACGGTACAATAGTAAAACCTTCTTGCTCTAATTCGGCCAGTGTATCGGTGGCGATGGCTTCGATTTCCGGTACGATTAAATCGGGCTTTTCTAATTCAATGATCTTTCTTAACGCATCACCGTCTAGCATACTCACCACATGAGAGCGGTGAGCCACCTGCATGGCCGGTGCATTGGCATAACGGTCAAGCGCAATCACTTCGACCCCTAAGCGCTGTAATTCGATAGCCACTTCTTTACCCAGTTCACCGGAACCGCATAATAAAACTTTTTTCGCACGTTGACTCAGCGGGGTACCTAACATTACGGACATAAAATGCTTCCTTTAAAGATGACATGAGTGTAACAAAACTCATGTGGCGATTCATAAAATTTAGGCGAAAAAAAACCAGCGATTGCTGGTTTCTTCTGACTAGAATGTCATTAGGTTGCCTGATGCTTTTTCCCGCTCACTGACGTTTTCAAGTACTTTGATCTTTTCATTGTTATCCATGGTACCCCAATTCATGATTTCATCCCCTGTGCGATAACAACCAATGCACACATCGTTTTCATCCAACGCGCATACCGCCGAACAAGGAGACTTCACCATACCTAGAATATTTTTATCAACCTGACTCATACTGCTCTCAAAATTTCGGGTTAAACCGATTCAACTAACTTACTCGGTTTTAAATCTTTTTTATAACGCTTAGAGTTATGAACGTAGTGGGCGGCACTGAGCTCTAGCTGCTTTTTTTGGCTATCGGTCAGTTCTTTTTTCACTTTTCCAGGACTACCGACGACCATAGAACCATCAGGAATAATCATGCCTTCAGGAATCAAGGTATTCGCACCGATCAAACAATGCTTACCAATTTTTGCACCGTTCAACACCACCGCATTGATTCCAATGAGAGTATAATCCCCAACATCACACCCATGCAGCATGGCTTTATGGCCTACGGTAACCCCTTTTCCCAGCGTTAATTTGAACCCTGGGTCGGTGTGTAAAATCGCACCGTCTTGTACGTTGCTGTTTTCACCTATGGTGATCACATCGTTATCGGCACGAATAACGGCGTTAAACCAAATAGACGCATTATTTTGCAAGACCACATCACCGATTAATTGGGCGCTATCTGCAACAAAGTGCTCTTCGCCTTCCAATGTGATATCTCGCTGAGCCAATGCATACATCATAGTTACCTACTTATTTTTATTAATTATTCATTTATCGCAAGGAATTTTATTTTTCCATTAAGCCATCTAACGAGCCTAATAAGAGTTCAAATTCTGCATCAAAAAACTGGTTAAACATTTCAGCCAACATCATGGCCGTTAACCCCCAAATGGTGTAATCCTCAAAGTACCAACGAGGGCCTTTAAAATTACCAAACTGATCAATTTGATCCGGTTCACCATCCAAAAAAAACGAAAGCGGCACTTTAAAGATCGCATCGATTTCATGGGAGTCTGTGCTCAAGGCAACCTGCTCTGGCACAATGGCCAATACTGGGGTGACCAAGAACCCGTAACGTGAAATCACCTGGTTTAGGGTGCCGACTACCTGGACATCTATTGGGTCCAAATCAATCTCTTCTTGTGCCTCGCGCAAAGCGGTAGCAATGATGTCCTCATCATGATCTTCACGCTTACCACCAGGAAACGCCACCTCACCTTTGTGAGTGGGCATCTCTGTGGAGCGCAAGGTAAGAATCACCTTAGGCTCAAGTTCATCCGTAATAGCCACCAGTACCCCTGCATGGGCTAACTGGGCATCACTTAACACTCTTGGCTGATGGGCTTTTACTTTACTTATTAATGCATCTAATCCCATGGGCCACCTCAATTACTTCGCCTATATTAAACAACTTTCTCAATGGATGCAGTTACCTACTGTAACACCCACAATAAAAAGGCGCTGCATCACATTTTACAGAACTAGCTTATAAGATTTATTCCTAAAGAACGGGCCATGTATAGCCATAAAAAATGAAGTTGCTAAATACCACTCGCCACCGACAATCTAAGTATTTGATATCTATAGATATTTTAATTTCATTCCGATGATTGGCATATTTTTGACTCTTTTATCGCTTACCTACAAGCACGAAGTCCGTTTCGTGACAAGCTTATGACGGCCTCCCTTCATTGGTACACTACCGCCATTGAGATACTTTTTGAGATGCATGATATGCAAAAGCCACTTCCCAGTTTTGAGCGCATGCTAGACATGGCAAAAAATGACCCGGACGCATTGGAACGCCTTCGCTTAGAAATGACCCGTGACGCCATAAACGCCGCTCCTGAGGACTATCGTCAACGCCTTCATGGCCTACAATTCCAAATTGATGGCCAGCGCTTAGTGAGTAAAAACCCCATGCAAGCCTGCATTGAGATCAGCAAAATGATGCATGACTCACTACAGCAAATGAAGACTTTCATCGAAGGCCATACCGGTGATAAACCTCTCCCTAAAGAACAACCTGAAGCGGCTAAAATCCTCAGCTTTCCATCTGAAGCCCTCTAAACAGGCATAGCCTGTTCGCAACCTTTGCGTTCACTTTCCCTTGGCCGCTATACTGTCGGCCATTGTTGGCTTTGGATTGACTCATGAAATATTGCAGCGAATGCGCACAGCCTGTTCATTACCACACGCCTGAAGGGGATAATCGTGAACGGGCGGTTTGCTCGCAATGTGGCACCATTCATTACGTTAACCCACGCATCATTGCTGGCACCTTGCCCATATTTGAAGATCAAGTTTTACTGTGTAAACGAGCCATTGAACCGCGCAAGGGATATTGGACATTGCCAGCAGGCTTTATGGAGCAAGGGGAAACACTTGAGGCAGGCGCAATTAGAGAAACACAAGAAGAAGCCGGTATTGATATCCAGTGTGGACAACTCCTATCTTCCATCAGTGTGCCGCACATCTCTCAGGTGCATATCTTCTTTTTAGCCGTTATGCACAGCCCCGCACATGCCCATTCCACCAGCGAAAGCCTTGCAGTGAAACTGTTCGCAATAGACGATATTCCGTGGGACGAGATCGCCTTTCCAACCGTAAAAAAGACCCTGCGTCACTACCTCGATGACCGAGAAAGCGGTGTGATTCAAACTCGGGTACTGAATATTGAATACCAAGAGCGCTTAAAGACCCGCTAGATCGTTAAGAGTCAGAGCCTGATAAATATCATAGGCCGGCTCCTCATAGGGGTGAGCCTCAATCATTGCCACGACCACCGATTTTATGCAGTGTGCCTCACACACCATTTCGATTTTTAACTCGTCTACTTGTTCAAGCTCACCCACCGAGCCGATAAACGCCTGACTGCCAGATAAGGGTTTAAACTGCCCAACGCCTTGTGATTGCCAACAGCAGTGTTCATACAACCCGATACGACCAGCACCGGCATCAAACATGGCCTGCTTAAGGGATTGTGCATACTTTAATGGTACATATACGTTAATGCGATACATATTACTTTACGTCAATACAGGTAAGGTTCACTAACTCGATGAGATTGGCCATGGCCTCTTCTGCGCTTGCACCACAGATATCAGGCTCTGCACTGAAGCCAGCACAGACCTTCGGGCGCTCTGGTTGCTCAAATATCTTGCACAGGTTGTTATCATCTAATTGGACACAGCGCACACCGGCGGGTTTGCCATCGGGCATCCCTGGAATCGCACTGGAAATAGATGGTGCGATACAGCAAGCACCACAGCCAGGATTACATTCCATTTTTCACCCCAATTCACTACAAGGCTTAGAATGTCACAAACCGAGAGAATTCACCAATTGGCGGTTATAACGGGTGCAGTAGCGTTCGAGTAAAATCTTTTCGTCGATGCCCATTTCGGACTGCTCGTATAACCGAAATTCATTCATCACCTTGATGCGATATTTTTGTTTAATCACCGGCAAGTGCTTGTCTTGAACCCCTGGCAATCGGCGCTCTTTATCTTGGCCAATGATATACGCCGCAAACGTGGGGTAAGCGCTTTGAGCACTTTTTTTTGCATCCTCAACCGGATACTGAAATAAGCGCAAATCCAACCCGCGAGCATGGGAACTTACTGCGGCTATCAGCATCAATACTAGTAATACACTTTTCATGGCACTCCTCCATGTATTTAGGCACATCTCGATGTGCCTTTTTTTATTCTAGTCCAATAACCAGTGAGAGCCTTTGTGGATTGTTACGGTTTCAGTATTAGGGGGTACAGAGGTTGCTCGGTTAGGCCTTTTAGCACTTTATCCGCAATGGCTTGAATCTTAGGTTCAGACATTTGCTCGGCCTGTTGCTCACGAATAATAGCAATCTCATCCGCTTGTTGTTTTAGCATTTTCTCTAGTCGAGCCGTGTTCGCTTGCTGCTGTTGTACCCAACGTTGCATTTGTTCTTTGCTGGTAAATTGCATCTCATACCAAGACTGCTTTGGTCGTTGGTTAAGCTGTACTTCTAACTCTTGCAACATGACAGGCAGCGTTTTGCGCGAAGCAGGCTCTTTAACGGGGCCTTGATTTAACAACACGGCCTGCCTATCGTTCAGCGGCGGATTCAAGCCTAACTGCCAAGCAATATCTTGCATGATATTAAATGCTTGAGTGACACTTTTAGTGTTGTTATTAGCACTTTTTAATTCTTCTTGAAAACCATCAATGGTTTGTTTCGTACTGTCTAATTTCGCGATGGAATCATTCACAGACGTACTGACTTTTTTAAGCCGAGTTAAAGTCGTGTTATTTTCTTTTGAGAATAGATCGCCCAATGTATCCACAGACTGATTAATCGCCACCACCGCTTGGCGTATCTCACAATTTGCCCGTCGCTGACTATGCTGTAAACGCTCTGTTTCTAGACCAGCCTTTAAAATCGCATATTGAGTCGTATGTTCATCACACCAAACATCACGATCATATTCAGGGGCCGTCACAAAAAACAGCATGACCAAAATAAATTGCACACTGAACGCAACATAGGTAAATGAGCGATAAAACCAACCGGTCTTTTTAGCCTCTTTGGCAACCGCCTCAGCCAGCATGGTACCGTGAGTACGTTTCAATTTAGCTTGTTGACGCTTTTCTTGCTGAGACTCTTTTCGGTTGTGACTAACAAGCAAGGTGATTTCTAAAAAAATACCCAACAATAATGGAATTAAAGCCACCACAAAAATAGCGCCAATTTCACCTGTCAGTAATAACTCATAGTTAATGGCTAAGTTACTAAAACCAGAGTGAATCAAATCCACCAGATTTTGGAAAAAAGAAGAGCTGTCCACCACCTCGCTAACATCATCAAATGCACAAAACTCACGGGCCTCGTCATACACAACCCGCAGTTCACGGGCAAACTCAGACAAGCCAGGAGAGGTATCGTTTAAAGAATCGCAGCTTTCTATTGTGTCCATTATTTAATCGTCTTCATTTAATATTTTTTAGCCTAGCAAAACTATGCTATTAACGACAACCTAATACAGGTAGACAGACATAACTTAACACCTCTTAGCCATGATGAATATGTCGATTGCAATCGCCAGCAGCCAGTCATACCATAAGCGCACTATCTTAACCTTTAAGGTGGCGTTAATTGGCAAGACAATAATTAACAGGTATTTGAACTCACTAAGTCCACTGACAAACCGGAAGCATTCATGAGCGAAGGATTATTTGCAGAAGAAAACATCAATGATATTTTCTTTTCAAGACACGACGAAGCCGAGTTACTAGGCAGTGCTTCACACCACCCATTTATCCTTGATGGTAAAGAATGGCCCACTGCTGAACATTACTATCAAGCTATGTTGTTTGATAACGACGCTCTACAAGATAAAATCCGATCACAACCCCATGCAAAGGCAGCCATAGCTTCGACTAAATGGCGTTTTTTTCAAAAGAAAAAAGATTGGAAAAAATTACGCCAAGTATTAATGACCCGCGCCATTTATACCAAATGTAAAACCCACCCAGCCGTTGCCAAGTGCTTACTTGAGACAGGTAATAAAAAACTAGTTGAGAACAGTGCTTATGACTATTTTTGGGGCTGCGGTCGGGATCGTCGTGCTGAGAATACCTACGGCAAGGTTATGATGAATGTGCGAGAAAAATTAAAACAAGAACAGGATGTTTAAAATTTACAGTAGAATGGATTTGCTGTGAGTAAAAGGAGCCGCGCAACCCATCAGCACCTTTGAGCTTACATAATTCTTCACGTTCAAACCTTGAAAAAATCTTTACTCTTATTCACTCGCGGGTGCGAGTTCGTACATTTTATACAGTAAACTATCGGGCGCGTGGTGGTATGCCCGACGGCGTAGCGAGTGCTTTGGGTACAACCTCCTACAGGCTATCTATAAAATTGTAGGAGGGTGCCCCGCGCCCGATCAATAACTGCAAATGCTCAAACGTATTAAGCAAACTCTTCCATAAAGTCCAATTCAGCTTGCTGGCGCACGACTCGGCGATGATGGGCCCAAAGCTCTTGGATTTTCTCTTTGTTGCATTGTTGTCTGTCCACTAATACTCGGGTATTGAGTTCACCGCGTTTACCCGCAGCTAATGGCACTTTACTAAATACGTATTGGTTTGAAATTAAATCCATGAACGGACCAGATTTACTCGTCGGCATGATAAACAATAACTGTAAGCCTAGGCTTTCAGTTAAGTAATTAATCACTTCTTTCGAACGGGTTTCATCCATTTTACTAAAGGCTTCATCCACCAACACCATACGTAAATGGGTATCGCCTTTATTAAAGCGGAATGCCGAGGTGATTGCGGCACTGCGAATAATGTAGGCAGGGGTCTCTAGCTGACCACCGGAACCTGTACCGTACTGTGACAAGGCAATTGGCTCTTTGCCTTCTGGGTGTTTATAAATTTCATAGCTGCGGTAGTTACGATAATCAGATAGACGCTCAAGCTCACGCATGGCTTTTTGCTCATCATCACTTAAGAGCATTTCCATTAATTGACTGCGAACTTTGGCACTCTTGGCACTTAGCTCAACTTCGAACAAGGTTTGTCCTTCGCCTATGGAAGGGTTCTTAATCACTTCCTCAAAGAAGTTCCAGTAATCTTTAAATTCTGGCACCCATTCCCAATCGAACCAATAACATTCTTTATCGGTACCAAACTTATGATGACGCAGCTCACTGTTCATATCTTCCAAAGTGCGCTTACCTTCACTAATGGCTTGGTAAATGGCGTGGCATAAGTTAGTCACAAACGCGTTATCAAAACTGTCTTTTAGACTTGAAAGCTTATCCTGCTTTTCAACTAGAATATTATTTTTTAAACGGTTGTGGATACGATCCACTTCACGTTGCACATCACATATACCTTGGAAGAAAACCGCACTGTGCTCATCACCATAATCCGGCGCATAAACAATTGAGTCCACTGTTTGACAACGCTGGTTGTGCTCACTAATGGCACGATCCAAGCTTTGCGCTCGGCTATTGAGCTCACTTAAAATGGCTTGTTGCTGATTTTGTGCAATTTCTGCTGTGGTGCGTGCCGCTTCTTCGTCCGCTTCTATTAAACATTTTTCAACGTCGAAATCTGGCCACACTTTACTAATGGAGCGAAGATTATCTTCATTGGCATCGGCTTTTTCAGCGGTAAACTCTTGTTGATCGCTTAATACTGCACAGCGTTTTTCACTTTCTTTAAGCTGTTGTGCGTTGCGACCTAGTTCACCATCTAATGTTTGAATTTGCTGATCGAGTACCTGTGCCTGCTCGGCCAGTTCGCGGTATTCATCTTCAAGCAAAGAGAAATCCGATAAATCAATTTGATCTAATTGCTTCTCAGCATTTCGCCATTGACGGTTCACACTCACCATTTGTTGCAATTGATCAGCATAGGTCAGGTGACGAAGTTGATTGACGGATAATAATAAATCTTGCGCTTCACGCTGATTTTGTTGCGCCTGACTGGCCTGGTCAGCGAGCTGCTGAAATTCACGTTGCTTCGCACTTAACGCACGTTCACGGGCACCTTGACCGAATACCAGTTCAGTGTCGCTCATATCACAACGGTACATTGAATACGATCCGGAACCCATGCCTTGCTTCGTTAAACCACGGCGGGTTTTACGCAGGGTTTGTGCATCTGGCACTTGTTCAACACTGCCATAGCTGGCCATTAAATAATGTTTCGCAGTGGCGTGCTCAAACTTCATCAAATTCATAATGGAGTTATGCGGGACTTTTTGACGATCCGCATCTTGCTTCGCTTTACTGCCCTGAATAACACGGGCACGGTTACCACCAGGCATATTGCGCACAATGGCAATTGCGTCGGATTCATAATTTTCTTCAACCACAATAGAGAAACGCGCACCACCGATATACCCTTCAATGGCGCTTTGCCAATCTTGATCCAGAATCTCAACGTAATCACATAATACTTTTGGATCCGCCTGTGGGCATTCACGGCGAATGGCATCCAGTGCGGCTTCTACAAAATACGGGTAACTCACTTGACTGGAATGCAAGCGGTCCATGTCTTGTTGAATTTGTTGCATTTTCTTTTGCTGGCCTTGCAGCTTTTGCTCACGACGATCCGCAAGGCGAGCAAGCTGATCACGCAGACTCACGCCTTCAGTGGTCAAGTCTGCATTAAACCAAAGTTCACGCCATTGATTGATTTGCTCTTGACGTTTAATACCATCATCCAAATGCAATTCTAAAGGCGACATATCAATCATGTCTTTATTTAAAATAGCAGGGAAATCAAGTTGATCGGCATCCGCCAGCGACATAACCTGCTTGCCCTGCTGCAAGAACTTTCGTTCGTTTAATGCAGGAATTTCAACGCCCACACTGGTGTTCTGCAAAGTTTTATAAATACTCTTGGTGGCGTCCAGTGTGTATTTAAGTTGTTTATCTTGCTCAAGTAATAACACGGCCTGTTGTTGCAGTTGTTTTTGAAAGCCGATAATTTCTTGCTCTAAGTGATCTTTATCCTTTAACGCAGGAATCCCTTGGCGACGTGCTTCAAGACCCACGAGTTCTTCACGGGACTGTTTACGTCTGGCTTCTGCGGTTTCACGTTCGTTTTGCTTGTGGTTTAAATCACTGCGCAATTGTTGCTGTTGATTCTTCGCNTCACGATAAGCGCTTTGGTCTTCTACGTAACGACTTTTCGCTGCAACATAATGAGCCACCTGATANTCGATCCATTGATCAATATAGGTTTGACTATTAGAGCGNGCATCGAGCAAGACTTTAATATTATCAATCAGACCATTGGCATCGGATTCCATGGCATGAATGGTTTTCATTAAATCCGACACACTGCGAATGGCTTCGCCTAAATCTTTTTTCTCTAAAATTTCATTGGCCACAAACCCATTAATACTTTTAACCGGTTTATACGCCATGAAACGAGAAAATGCTTTGGCTGCATTTAATGCTTCACGTTCACTAATGGCATCATCACGCCCTTGCAATGCGCTGTATAAACGGCGTAAATATTGTTTTTTAGTATCGTATTTCTCAACCGCACGCTGGCCGCATCGCTTTTGCAGACGTTTGAATATTTTATCGACGGCGACCACTTGTTTGCTGCTACCCTCTTCTTCTAAAAGAAAGTCGCTCTGGGTTAATTCATGCCCAGCTACAATCATTAATAAAAAATCACTTTGGCGCGCTACTGCTTGGTTACCGGCTTTATCAATGTACGCACTCACACCAATGACGGCCGTAAACGGTTGACCACTTTCACCTTGAGTTGGGTGGAATACGGCAGCTAAGTACCCATTTGCACCACCGGGTCTTGCATAGGAGCCGTCATCACAACCTAAAACATAGGAGGCCAGAGTACGTACTTGTTTACCACGGCCTTTTTGCGTGGCTTCATCTTGGCCTGGGTTGTAGTTAAATAAATTATCATGAGCGGCAGTCATGATGGTTTGAATAGCATCAGCCGCTGTGGTTTTACCACTACC
This sequence comes from Bermanella sp., assembly GCA_002683575.1. Taxonomy (GTDB): domain Bacteria; phylum Pseudomonadota; class Gammaproteobacteria; order Pseudomonadales; family Oceanobacteraceae; genus Bermanella. Next base: position 59,309 of record NYTP01000044.1, on the reverse strand, counting down.
GTTACCGCCGCTTAATAAATTAATCGGTCCGAATTCAAATTCAGTAGCAGGAATATTGCCCCAATTGACGTAGACGAATTTTTTAAGAAACATTATTTAGACTCCTGCGCAAACACACTGGCGCTATTTTCAATGGCCTCATGTTCATCATCATTCACTTGCTCATTGGTGGCGCTTTCATCCAGTGTTTCGTTGTCATCACCAGGCGCGCTTACCTGTGAGTTTGTGTCTTGCTTAGGATCAACTTCAAGCTCTGATTCTTCTTGTTCAGCCACCAGCGTGCTTAATACATCATCGCTTACATAGCTCATAATCATTGGACGAACCTTCAGCCAAAATTCGGCATGCTCAAACGCGTCTTCATTGGCTAACTGAATCAAACGCAACTGACGCAAACGGCGGAACAGGTTTTTACGCTCGGTTAATTGCTCAGGCAAGCTGCGACCTAATAGGTTTTTTAAAGCAATGCTCAATGACTCAAGGCTAACCATGACACAACCTTGCTCATCCACTAAACCTTCACGTAGGGCTTTATCGTATTGTGAACGCAGCACCAGCACCAAGGCCACTTCATTTTGACTAAGGCGAACACGCATCCCACTATTAAAGGGCTGATCATCTTCTTCCATACCCGGCACTTGTGAGCCCGGTGGAAAACAACGAATAAATTGGAAACGACGATCGTGCTGAATACGAATGGCCATCAATGAGATGTAATCATGTACGATTTCTTCGATGCGCAAATAACGGTCATACAGCACTTGTTCTACTTGAGATTCATCACGACAAATCACACCGTAATCCATTAGGCGAATCACGAGTTCACTGAATTCTTTTAGCTGTACGCCTTCTTTTTCTAATAACTGTTCTATTTTATTTAGCATGGTATTCCTGGCCCATCTGCGAGCGTTGTCCGTGCCTTAGCACGCAATAGTCTCTACGCCGCAGCGTGTTCTTTTTTAATTAGGCGAATGCTGAATACATCTTTTTGCTCAAAGTATTCATCGGATTTTTGATCCACCCAATTTAATTCAAATTGATATTCACTGGATAAGTTATCCACCGCCCCCACACTGACCACGTGGGCAATGGCGAGCAAGTCTGCGGCATTATTCACCGGAATTTCACTGGATGTTATTTCATCACGCTGAGTAAATTGCTCGATCATAAAACGGCGTACTTGGTTGTTATTCACAAAAAAGGCTTGGTCTAGTGCCTGCTGCACATACAATTCGCGGCGACTGCCTTGATCGACGCTTTCTAACCCTTCATCCACACCATCATCGATGACTGTGCGCTTTCTTGGGGCTTGTAGGCGTACTTGGCTTGGGTCGATAAAACGCAATTGAGGCACTGCCATCATGGAGGATACATGCTCAAGCTGGGCGTTTTGCTCGTCAGCGGGTAAGGATGATAAGTGCTTACACACACTGACCACGTCATTGTGTTTTTGGCTGGCCAAATAACTCATTTGACGAATAATAATATCGGCACGCTTTGTGAAATTCTGCAAAGATTTACGCACCAATGGCAACACATGTTCACAGGCGCTTTTTAAGCGGTGTTCAATGTCATCCAAAACTGACCATAACAAGGATTGACTGCCTTGCACTTGCTCGGGCAACAACTCGCGTAAACGCTTTTCAGCTTTCGCTTTTACACTTTTCGGGCTGGCCTTAATTTGCTCAACTAACTGCGAGATTTGATCGCGGTATTTCTCTACGTTATCGGCAGATAAACGCACGGCTAAGTCGGGCTGAAAACGTTTTTCCATGAAATCAAAAAATTGGTCACTGGCTTTTTGCACCAGCATTTGCCCTTCCATTTCTCGCACTAGCGCGCGCTTGCGTTCATCTAGTTCACTGATGACATCCGTAAAGTCACTGATGATACGCTCAGAGTATTCGTAGGCATCCAGTAGGTCGTAAACCTCCCCGTGTTCAAGAAAGCTCTCAAGGGCATTACGGGTGTTACGAGTATTTCGATGACGCGCCACTTGTTGGGTTTGCTTACCTTCAAGAAAGGGCTCCACAAAATGACGCCCCCAGCGGCTAAAGCTAAAACTGGACTGCAGCGTGGCTTCATCCACTTGTTTTTCGATCCAACCGTGCTCCAGCAACGTATTAAGTAACCAAGCAGCCAGTTCACGGTGGGTTTTGAAGCGCCCTTCTTCGTCTTCCTCCTCACTTTGCATAACCGGCGCACGCACCAAGGCTTCACTAAAGATGTTGATCATGGTGTCACGGCTAAGCGCTTGCCCGTACTCGGCACTGCCTGCATGGCTAGAGGAATAAAGCTGTTTATACAGTTCGCGCAGGCACTCAACCATTTGCTCACGGTACTTGCTAGTGAGCGGGCGAAAAAACTGACTGCGTTCCTGTTCAAAAAACATACAAATGAGACACTCAAGGGACAAATAAAGGGCACAACTTTACCTGAAATCCCCCCATACAGGAAAGGGAATAACCGCCATTTTTCATACATTGAGAAGGGCTTGGGGTATTTCCCCAAACGATGGGAAAAAGGTATGGTACAAACCATGATTAAACCGCTCAGATGGTCAATCTGAGAGACTTAAGGATTCACATGAAAGCGTTACTACTAATTGCTCACGGCTCACGAAAAACCAGCTCAAATCAAGAAGCGGCCGAGCTTGCAGACAAGCTCAAACAACAAGACAGCGCCTTTGCTCTGGTTACTCACGGTTTTTTAGAACTCACTACACCTAAAGTACCCGATGCGGTCACCACATTGGTGGATCAAGGTGCCACAGAGGTGACCATACTGCCGTATTTCTTAGCCGCAGGCATGCACGTCACTGAAGACTTACCCGAGCTGTTAGCCGAGGCGAAAACGGCTTACCCACAGGTGACATTTACTCTGCTTGAGCACCTTGGCGCTGCGCAGCTAATGCCAAGCTGGATTTTGCAGCAGGCCAGTGCAGGCTAATTCATTTGATGATGACGACCTGCCGACATTATTTTAAGAGCCGGTTGTGTGTCACGTTAGAATAAATATTGGTGGGAATTACTCACCATAACCCCGTGATACAAAGTGCTGACAAAAAAATCGTATGCTTAAAAATAAAAAACGCCCCTTAGTCGAAACTAAGAGGCATTTTATATGTCAGTGCGAATTATTTAATTTTAATCAACACGCATTAAACAAAAAGTGTCTTAAGGTGAGCCCCAGGGTCATCGGCACGCATGAAGGTTTCGCCCACTAAAAAGCTGTGTACATTTTTATCGCGCATGGCTTTTACATCATCCGGCCCAAGAATGCCGCTCTCTGTCACTAACAAGGTGTCTTTAGGCACTTTTGGTAATAGATCGAACGTGGTGTCTAGACTCAAGTCGAAGGTATGCAGGTTACGATTATTGATGCCTAAAATATTGGGCGGTAAATCCATTGCCCGCTCAAATTCAGCTTCATCGTGCACTTCTACTAATACATCCATACCCAGCTCTAAGGCACAGTGATTCAGCTCTTGCATTTGCGCGTCTGACAACGCCGAGACAATTAACAAAATACAATCCGCTTCAATGGCACGGGCTTCAACGATTTGATAAGGGTCCACCATAAAGTCTTTGCGCAATACCGGCAACGAGCAAGCTTGACGGGCTTGCTGTAAAAACACATCACTGCCTTGAAAGAAGTCCACATCGGTCAGCACAGACAAACATGCCGCACCACCTTGCTCGTAAGATTGTGCAATGTCCGCCGGCACAAAGTGCTCACGTAATACACCTTTACTGGGTGACGCTTTTTTAATTTCCGCGATAACTGCCGCTTGGCCTGCTGCCATTTTTGTTTCAAGCGCTGCTTTAAAACCACGGGGTTTATCGCTGTATTTCGCTTGATTGGCCAACTCATTGATCGACACTCTAGCCGAGCGCTCTTTCACTTCTTGCCATTTACGATCAATGATTTTTTTTAAAATTGTTGGAGTATTCATATTACTTCACTTTTAAATACGGGCAATTAAGCGTCTAAAAATACGCGTGAAAAGGCAGCCAGTTCATTTAACTTCTCAAGGGCTAAGCCAGTGGANACNGCNTCTTCTGCCATGGATACNCCTTCTGCCAATGAACTTGCCAAATTAGCCGCATAAATGGCTGCACCTGCGTTCAGCGCAATTAAGTCCGCCGCTTTTATTCCGGCTTCGGTTTCGCGTTTACCTAATGCATCTTTTATTAGTGCTAAGCTTTGCTCGGCACTTTCTACTGACAAACCAATCAGGCTTTGGCTTTTCATACCAAAATCTTCTGGGGTGATATCATATTCAGTCACTTGACCATCTTTTAATTCTGCCACGCGAGTAGCGCAGGCCAAACTGATTTCATCTAGACCATCTTTGGCATGCACAACCAGCACATGTTTTGAGCCTAAACGGCCTAACACTTCAGCCAGTGGTTTGCATAGCTCACCGTTGAATACACCTAACACTTGGTTCGGCACATTCGCAGGATTCGTAATAGGGCCAAGCATATTGAAAATGGTGCGCATGGCTAATTCTTTACGCGGGCCAATGGCGTGTTTCATGGCCCCATGATGTGCAGGGGCAAACATAAAGCCTACGCCTATTTCATTAATGGCGCGGGTGACTTGTTCGGCGCTTAAATTTAAATTCACGCCCGCGGCTTCTAATACATCGGCACTGCCGGTGGTCGATGACACACTGCGATTGCCGTGTTTCGCCACTTTACCGCCAGCCGCTGCCACCACAAAGGCTGCAGCCGTGGAGACATTAAATATATTCGCGCCATCGCCTCCGGTACCACAGGTATCCACTAGGTGTTCGTCGTCAATAATGACGGGGGTGGCCAGCTCACGCATAACACGCGCCGCGCCTGTGATTTCATCAATGGTTTCGCCTTTCATGCGCAAAGCCACTAAAAAGCCGCCAATTTGTGCATCGCTGGCTTCGCCTGTCATGACGGTTTTCATGACGGCCATCATTTGCTCTTCATTAAGGTCTTGGCGGGCAACCACTGTATTTAAAGCGTGTTTCATATCCATGAAAGGATCCTTGTATCAATTATGGGAAAAGGGTCGACAAAAAAGGGGACTCTCTAACGCCATCGCCAAGCCATTCGCACAACAGCAATGGTTTTATTGAGTGTTAAAATCCCCATGGCGACTTCCCAATACACAGGTGAAAAAAGTGGGCTCACTATACCAGTGTCCTCTAATGGCTCCAAGCTTAGCGCTGTTCAGCTTAATGGATATGGGCTTTAATCAGGGGGGTGAGACGATTGCTTGATAAATAAGGTTGACCACTTAGTCAGCTTTATTTAGTTTAAGGCCCATTGTTACTATTTCATTTAAGGTGTCAGCATGAGCTACCCAAGAGATATGATCGGCTACGGCCCACACCCCACTAAGGCGCAATGGCCTAATAAAGCAAAAGTGGCGGTGCAGTTTGTCATCAATTATGAAGAAGGTGGTGAGAACTGCATTCTGCACGGTGATGATGCCAGTGAAGCCTTTTTATCTGAGATTGTCGGTGCGCAGGCCTTGCCTGGCGTGCGCCACATGAACATGGAGTCCATCTATGAATACGGCTCACGCGCTGGGTTTTGGCGCCTGCATCGCATGTTTACCGAACGTAATTTACCGGTAACCGTTTTTGGTGTGGCCATGGCACTTGAGCGCAACCCAGATGCCGTTGAAGCCATGCTGAAGGCCGACTGGGAAATTGCTAGTCACGGCTTGCGCTGGATTGATTACCAATACGTGCCTGAATCGGTTGAAAAAGAACACATCGAACAAGCTTTGGATATCCACCAAAAAGTCACCGGCAAATTGCCCGCGGGCTGGTACACCGGTCGCATGAGCCCAAACACCCGCCGCTTAGTCGTTGAAACAGGGAAGTTGCTTTACGATGCTGACTCCTACGCCGATGACCTGCCTTATTGGCTACACGACTTTGAAAAACCCCACTTAGTGGTGCCTTACACGCTAGATGCCAACGACATGCGTTTTGCCTCACCACAAGGGTTTAACTGTGGAGACCAATTCTTTAGTTACTTAAAAGACAGCTTCGATGTGCTGTATGCCGAAGGCAGCGATACACCAAAGATGATGAGCATTGGGCTACACTGTCGCTTAGTGGGTCGCCCTGGGCGCGCCGCCTCCCTTGCACGATTTTTAGATTATGTCATGCAGCATAATGATGCTTGGGTTTGCACCCGCGAAGACATTGCCAGGCACTGGATAGAACATCACCCCGCCGCTTAATTCAAAACGCCCTCTTTGTGAGGGCGTTTTTGCTTTAGGCTTGGTACACTTTAAACATAATAATAAAAATATCGAATCGCCTTATGTCCCACATACAGACCATGCCTTTAATTACTCGTCGGGTGGATTTTACATTCCATGACGTACACGCCACCTGGCTAGCGGACTCGATAAAAACACAATTCATGCAAGCGTTATCTCTGTTTATTCCTTCGTCTGAACGCACCGTCATTGAAATATTACGCACACATCAAATTCAAATAAATGATGCCAATATACACATCTTAATAACCGAGCTAATCAAGCAAGAAGGACAGCATGCCGTGATGCATCGTCGCGCCAATCAGGCCATCTTGCATCGACACCCTGAGCTTAAATGGATAATCACATTACAAACAAAATTCATGGCACTGGTACAAAAAAGCAGCTCTCCTGCCTTTCGTTTGGCCATTCCTGTGGCGTTTGAACATATTACCGCAGCCATTAGTAAAGACGTATTAGCCCACAAAGAGTATTGGCTGGGTGATCAGGTTAAGCCCAATAGCGCTTCGAATTTTTTATTATGGCATTGCCTTGAAGAGCTTGAGCATCAATCGATTTGTCATGTTATTTATAAAAAGGCCTACCCGCACAGCTTAACCAATAATGCTCGAATCATATTAAGCCTATTGTGTATCTGGTTACCGGTTACCGTGTTATCTATTTTCCCAGTGCAGTTGTACTTATTGATAAAAGACAAAACACTCATTAACCCGCGTAACTGGCTTCCCTTTATTGGTTTTGTCGGGCGAACACTTAAATTGTTTTTTAAAGGGGGATTTAGGTATCGAAAGAAAAGAGAAACCATCTGGCCTCGTGATGAAATAACCTTGTATCAAGCCGCCTGCCAAGACTTTAATACACGGCAAAACAGCTCTGATACCTGACACAAAAACGCCCTCTTATGAGGGCGTTTTTGTGTTACAAGCCAGTGCATTAGCATTGACTTAGGCTTGGTGTTCAAACCAAGTGGTTATGCTAGGTGCTTAACTAATGCAACACCAACCGCATGGGCACTCGATGGGTTTTGACCCGTGATCACACGATTGTCTTCCACCACAAACTCACCCCAAGGTTGTACTTTATTATACTGCTTGGCAGTACGGGCAAGCGACTCTTCAAGTAGGAATGGAATGTTATCAATGGTGCCGTAGTCCACTTCTTCTTCACGAGTAAAGCCCGTCACCGCTTTATCAGCGATCAACTTTTCACCATTACTTAACGTGATAGGCAGTAGACCGGCTGGGCCGTGACAAACCGCTGCAATCACACCGCCATCTTCATAATGCTTGGCACTGATCTTGGCCACTTCTTCATTGCTCGCCAAGTCAGATAACAAACCAAAACCACCAGGATAAAATACAGCGTCGTAGTTATCACCGTTAATTTGCGATGCTGGAATCGTGTTATTAATGCGGTTTTGGAATTCGCTGTTTGCAAGAATATCAGCGTTAACGCTATCGCCTTCCATGTCGGTGCCGTACAACGGCGCCTGGCCACCTTTAATGGAAACAAGGTCGTAATCTAAACCGGCTTCTAACATCACATGTAACGCGTGGGTCAGCTCAGGTGCAAACGTGCCGTTGGCTTCGTTAGTTTCACCAAGGGTGGCGTGGTTGGTTACGAAAATAAGTACTTTTTTCATGTTTGCTCCAATATTTGAGTATTTATGAGATCTCTCAATCTATGGACACATGATAATTACATTCCTTTGAGCTGATAATCCGCTAGAATGACAAATTACTATTGCCAAATAGCAACAATAGGATTGATATGGACAGCTTCGAAGGCATTATTGAGTTTGTAGCAGTAGCCGAAAGTCAGGGGTTCTCGGCCGCGGCCAAGCAGCTAGGGGTGAGCACCAGTCATGTGAGCCGCCAAGTTTCACGCCTAGAGGAACGCCTTGGCAGTGCGCTACTGGCCAGAACCACTCGATTAGTAAGCCTGACAGAAAGTGGTCAGCTGTATTATCAGCAGTGTAAAGAATTAGTAAATGGCTTACAGCAGGCCAACGAGCAAGTCAGCCTTGAGCAACTTCAACTCAGCGGCACCTTGCGGGTCAGCGCAGCGGGTGCGTTTGCTGAACAATTTGTCGCCCCTGTGTTAATGGCGTTTGCTAAGCTGCACCCAGAGCTCACCATTGATATGGACTTCAATAGTCGTATGGTCAATTTTGTTGAAGATGGCATCGACTTTTCAATTCGATACGGCCAACTTCAAGACTCAGGTTTGGTCGCACGAAAACTGCTAGACCGCCCCATGATGGCCGCTGCCAGCCCTCGTTACTTGAATGAGCATGGCAGCCCCACCCACCCAAAAGAGTTAAAACAGCACAGCTGCTTAATCTCCAATAATGAACATTGGCGCTTTAACGATGCAGGCAAAGAGCTAAGCTATAAAGTCCACGGTCGCTGGCGCAGTAATAATGCCCATGCAGTGGTGACAGCCTGTGAACAAAGCTTGGGAATTGCGTATATGCCCAAGAGCAGTTTTTTAAAATCCATTGAACAAGGGATATTAACCCCAGTGCTGCAAAATTATTGGAGCTCAGGGGCCAGCAGCTGGATTGTGTATAAAAACCGCCGCTTTTTACCCTTACGTGCCCGCCTTGCTATCGATTATCTGCTCGAACACTTTAAAGATTGGCATGAGTGAACTAAACAAGTAATCGATAGCTTAAAAAAATGACCACGCATAACAACATGGCCGAGACACCTTGCCAGAAAGCCAGTGGGTTACGTTCAATTAATGGCGGCTTGTCCCGCTTTAAAAAAGACGCACTGGGTGTATTTAAATCAAACACAAATTCAGAGACTTCTGCATAACGCTTTAATGGCTCAACATGGACGGCTTTTTTGATAGCAGCGTCTACCCAAGGCGGCAACGGGTGCTGATCTTCTAAAATAGATTGATACACAAGCTTCTGCCGGTCTCGACGGTTTTTTATTTTTGACACACCGGTGCCGTAAGGCAGCCTACCGGTGAGCATTTGATAAGTAATGACACCCAATGAGAAAATATCTGAACGGTGAGAGCCACCCTCACCCAAATAGTATTCTGGCGCGGTGAATTGCGCTGTTCCTTTAATGTCATTGGCGTTTCGGTTCTGGCCAATATCCATGACACCGCCCACTTGAGTCGCACCAAAATCAATGATCTTCACGGTACCAAATTCATCGATCATAATATTATTTGGACGTAAGTCTTGATGCACCATTTCTTGTCGATGAAATGCTTGTAAGCCTTTTGCCACCTGAGAAACAATCCCCCTGACTTGATCGAGTTTTGGCTTAGGGTGATCAACGATCCACTGTGACAATGATTGTCCTTTAATATATTCCGTCACGTTATATAAGTATTGCCGCTTTCTGGGTGATTCTATTGCCGTTAAAACATGGGGGTTATCAATACGCTTGGCAATCCAGTCTTCCATTAAAAAGCTTTCTAAATAGGGTTTATTTTCTCTTAACTCGGTCGAAGGTATCTTAAGAATCACCTGCTGCTGTGTATCGGTATCGTTTGCCAAATACACATGACTGCGACTACTGATATAAATACTGCGTAGGATTTGATAACCATCAAATTCCATTCTGGGCTCTAACAAAGGCGGCAATGGTAAGCGGGCGACCTGCTGCTGTACTTCATCGATTTGATGTAAAGGCAACTCGAGTATCTGAGCAATTTGAATAGTTAAATTATCTTCACTGCCATTATCATAGGCATGCTGAATTATTTTCTCGCAAGCTAGATTTAAGTCTTGTTTGTATTCAGACATTAATGCCAACATCGCACTGTCATCAATGTATTCATAGATGCCATCGGTTGCCAGAATAAAAACATCGTTTATCTCTAAACTTTGCATTGAATAATCAAAATCCAGTTGAGATTGAATGCCTAATGCGCGGGTCAGGTAACTGGTGTCTTCTGAAACCACTCTTCTATGATCTTGTGTTAATTGCTCTAAGCTATTATTCGCTAAACGATAAATGCGACTATCACCACAATGCAGAATATGAAATGAATTCGATTTAAAGATAATCGAACTAAACGTACAAACATAACCTTTATCTTTATTAAAACGACTAAGCCCGTTTTGCCCCTGTGCATACAGCCAGAGGTTAGTGGCTTGCAGTACTTTTTGCGCAGAGTGCTTCACAGACCACACGTCAGCAGTACAATAATAATCCGAAATAAATCCATTAACCGCCGTTTGACTGGCAATATCACTCACGTCACTACTACTGATACCATCGGCAATGGCAATGGCAATCCCTTTTGCATCCAGTAAATAGTTATCTGGAATGTGTACTCCATGGCTATCTTGGTTAACCGCTTTACGGCCCTTGCTTGTGCTTTGACCAACAGCAATTTTTAATTGTTTTTTCATAAATAAAAAACCCTCACTCAATTAAGAGTGAGGGTTCCCAATAAATAGAAATTTAAAGAAGAAATTACCATGATTTATAAGGTAAGAACTTGCCATTTAATGTCAGTATAACGCGATCCCCTTTCGGGTCTTCTTGTTTATCAACATCCATGGAAAAGTCGATGGCACTCATGATGCCATCACCAAATTTCTCTTGGATGACTTCTTTTAGTGTCTCGCCATAAACGCCAACCACTTCATACAAGCGATATACTAGTGGGTCAGTGGGCACAGCTTGATCCCAAATTTTAGTTGGGTAGGCCATCAGCGCTTCAGCCACGTCACTGCCCAGACTCAAGTATTCTGATATGGCCAGTGCTTTTTCTTTGGGCGCGCTATTCATTCCTAAGCAAGCCGATGTCAGCCAAACAGGTGAAATACCTAAGTCTGTACCTATTTTCTCCCACGTTAACGACTGCTCTTTTTTTGCAAGAATAATGGCTTCCGTCATTTCTACTTTATTCATCAATATTACTCCCTCAAATTTAAAGTGTGATTACGCTAACTGACGTTCTGGGCTGGTTTTCACATGGGTATAATAAAGAGGCAAACCGACTAGTAATAAACCTCCAGCAAGGTTACCTAGAACCGTTGGAATTTCATTCCAGATAAGATAATCATAAACCGTAAACTCACCACCCATAATCATAGAGAACGGGAAAAGGAACATGTTTACAATTGAGTGTTCAAAACCCATAAAGAAGAACAACATTACTGGCATCCACATGGCTGCAATTTTTGCACCTGCAGACGTAGAGATCATGGCGCCAACCACACCCATTGAAACCATCCAGTTACATAACATGCCGCGAATAAAAATCGTAAACCAACCTGCAACACCATGCTCTTGATAACCCAATGTACGAGACTCACCAATTGAAGCAACTTTCGCAGCCAGAGCTCCACCGTCGGTGTTATAGCCGTAGGTTAAAATAAAGGAGACAAAGAATGCAGTGGTCATGGCACCTGCAAAGTTACCTAAAAATACTAGACCCCAGTTTCTTAAAATTTGTGATGGCGTAATGCCTGGACGTTTATCTAACCATGCCAGTGGTACTAGTGTGAACACACCGGTTAGCAAATCAAACTTCATTAAATAAAGCATGATAAAACCAACAGGGAACAAACACGCGCCTAAAATTGGACTACCTGTTTTTGTTGCAACTGTAATTGCAAACACCGCGGCCAAACCCAGAATGGCACCGGCCATAAAAGCACGAATAAACGTATCTTTCGTGGACATGTAACATTTGGATTCGCCTGCATCCACCATCTTGGTGACAAACTCACTTGGTTCAATGTAAGCCATATTTTAAAGCCTCTACTGTGGTTTTTGTTTAAGGGTTAACCCAGTAACGCAAGGTTGGTGCCAAAAACAAAATCTTGTTCCTAGCCCGCATAAAACCTCAGTTTTATTAATATTAATTTTTTATAAAATTATTTTTAGTCTAAATTGATGCATGCATTAAGATCAGGACGCACCAAATATAAGCATGCCGAATCCTGATTAAGTTTTTTACTCTAGTTTTCATTTTTTCTTTTAAAGATGAATCGCTGAGATGTCACGAGATGCAATACAGCCATTAAAACGGAAGAAAGTAGATAACCATTTGAGCCATATAGAATATGAGAGGTAAAAGAAATGAGTAGTGATGGACTAAGATTGAATTAAATATTTCTCAAGCAGGGCTTTTAAGCTGTCATGAATTAAAGGCTTGGTTAAATAGTCATTCATGCCTGACTGTTCTGCCTTCTCTAAGTCTTCTTTTAATGCATTGGCTGACAAACCACAGATGATTACATCATTATAACCCGCGTCTCTTAGTGTTTTTGTAGCCGTATAGCCGTCCATTTTTGGCATCTGCACATCCATAAAGACAAGGTCATATTCTTTTTCCTTAACCGCTTTGACAGCTTCAATGCCATTTTCAGCAAGGTCATAGCTTATCCCCAGGCCTTCTAACATATCCCCTGCTACTAATTGATTAATGGGGTTATCTTCCACCAGTAATACATGGCCCGTCATTGCGTGGACATCGCCAACTGGAGTGGAGGATATTACAGCAGGTGACTGATTGACCCCAAGTATCTCTCTAAAGAAGCGTTCATATTGACTGGGTGAAAACGGATGTTGAAGCACGGTAATATCCCCCATTTCGCGTACTTTTACTTTCTCTGCGTTGTCATTGGAGTTCAAAACACAAAATAGTTGAACCTTGGATTTCAGACAGCTCGATAAATAGGAAGCGGGCAGTGCCTTGATTCCTTCAAATAAGACAAATTGCTCTTGTTCACTCGTTATGACCTGTGCACCTTGGATTGTACTGATATCAACCAGAGGAATGTGAAGCTGTTCAAATACATATTTAATATAAGAGGGCTTGCCGTTTCGCCCGGCATAATGAATCGAAGGCAGGTCGCCGGTCAAAGGCGTAAGCAGTGGCGTCTGGTCGGCAATATCACAAGCAATGGATACGTATATCTCTGTGCCAACATTAACGCTAGATTCAACTTTGATGTCTCCGTGCATCAGCTCAATGAGTTTCTTGACAATAGATAGACCTAAACCTGTGCCCCCATATTTTCGGCTAATGGACCCATCAGCTTGGGTAAAGGACTCAAAAATGGAATCAAGCTGACTTTGTGTCATGCCAATGCCCGTATCATGGACACTAAAACACAATTGATTGTCGATATAATCAAACTTAATAATAATGCTACCGCTGTCCGTAAACTTAATGGAATTACTGCATAAATTGAGTAAAACCTGACTAATTCGCAGCGGATCACCTATGATTTTCTTCGGAACATTAGGGGAAACCCAGACTTTAAAATCTAACTGTTTATCGTTTACCCATACCATCATTGATGAAATTAGATTTTCAATAATTGTATTGATATCAAGCTCAACGGATTCGATCTCCATTTTACCCGCTTCGATCTTTGAAAAATCTAAAATATCATTGATAACATTCATCATGATCTGACCAGAATAGGAAATACGATCAAGATACTGCTTTTGTTTGTTTGTTAGTTTGGTCTTTAAAACAAGATCTACCAGCCCAACAATGCCATTCATGGGGGTTCGAATTTCATGACTCATATTCGCTAAAAAATCACTTTTTGATTTGGCCGCTAATTCGGCTTTCTTTTTTTGCTGCTCTAGTTGGATATTGAGCACTTCTTGAGTGGCAATCATATCTTGTGATTCCACCAATAGTTTTTTGGTTAAGCTATTATTTTGATGGAAAATTTCTGCCGCTTTGGCTAAATCACCTATTTCATCATTACGATTAACACTGGGGATACGATCAATATCATCGCCTCTGGATAGCACTGTAAAGATATCCGTAATATTTTTAATGGGAAAAATAATTTTACGAGATAAAAACCAAGCAATGGATAAAATAATTAAAATTGAAACCACACTAATCACGCCATTTACAAATTGCGCTTCTTTGGCTGCACGTTCTGCCTCTAATTCAATTAAATCTTGTTTCTCAAGTGCTGCTTCTCTTATCTTTTTTGTAATAAATAGAAATTCATTGGCTGATCCGGCCATCACCACACTCACCAGAAATTGATACCCTCTGGTTAACTGAATAAGACGCCTAAATTGTTTTTTGATACGCTTAGCTTTTTCAACACCATCCAAATACTGAATGCGGGTAAACTGTGAAATAACCTTACTGATTTTCTTATTAAATCGACTTATATCTAACGGGTTAAATTTCGCAAGATAACTCGACATAATTTCTCTTAAACTTACCACTTCACTTTTAATATCAATCGATACTTGATTACTTCTTTTCGATGTATATTGATCAATACTGGCAAGATCACTGTCAATGCTTTCAATGGCGCTTTCTTGCTGGTCTTTGGCATTAATCACTGAGGTGAAATTTTGCTCGTAGTCAGCTAGGTGACTCACCATTCTTGAAAAGTTTTCTTCATTGATCAGATATTGTTTACCGCCACCCACTTCCTTGGATAATTTAAGAATTTGCTCATTCACTAATTCCATAATAGTATGAAAACGGTGAATCGCACTGTCACTACCTGTGGCTTTGTAAATAAGGAGATTTCGCTGTAAATCAATCACATCACGCTCAAGTTCATACACCACACCCACATGGCTATGTGAGTACGTTAGACTTGATTGATTTTTTATCAGTGTCGACACGCTATTACGAGCAAAGAGCAGCTGCGTCAAAAGTGTTACAGCCAGCACTAATAACACGATGCTTACCTGGGCCTGCAATGACCGAATTTTCATTCACTGTCCCTAAGCACTGACAAACTCATACCATTTTTGCAAACTGTAATCATAAGTGGGCATGACGGTATTCCAAACAGCGACATTACTAAAACGCTGCTCATAACTGCCTCCATTTCGAACGTCACCGGTTTTAACAGACACCCTGCCATCGGTTCCTTTTAATTCGTTGGCCGCAGGTTTGCCGGCGTACCAGTAATCCCACTCAGCCTGTGACAGATAAGACTTAGACCGCTGCGGGTTAGAAATGTAATAGCCTTGGCGCGCAATAAAAGCACCAGGCCAACCCGATAACCACCAGTTCATGTATTCATAGGCGGCGTCTTTCTGCCTTCCTTGGGTTGATGAAGATAGGCACATCACACCATGCCAACCACGATAACCTTCTTTGGGTGCCGCATAACGAACAGGTACACCTTGACCATTTAATGCCGAGACAGCAGGGCTAAACATGCTCTCAATCACCACACGCTCAGAAGCCATAAAATTCACTGACTCAGGCACCGATGTCCAAAAGCCGCTAAAGTGCCCACTTTTTTTCATCTCGATTAAGATATTAAAAAGCTGATTCATTTCTGATTGGGTAATGGCACCAATATCCTTAAAGCTTACAAACCCTTTTGCTTGTGCGGCCAATGCCAAATCAAATATGCCAATGGTTGGCGCATTGACGATTGCGACTTTACCCGCGTGCTCTTTATCCAGTAACCAACCCCAGCTCTCGGTTTCATAAGCGATACCCGGTTTAATAACATTGGTGTTATAACCAAAGGAATCCACATTATGAACATAGGGCAAAAAGCTGACATTTTGAGTGGGAGTTGCGCTGAATTCATCATCATCCTGCACATATAAAATCTTATGAGGCGCGTCCCCTGCCCCCATTCGTGCATCGTTACTCAAGCGTCCGGTCTTAGAGAGGTTATTGATTTCGTCCCAGTGTGTGATGCGTCGGGTATCAATACTTTGAATGGAGCCTGAGTGCCATAACACGTTAATGCTATTTGACCACTGCTCATACAAATCAAAGGTATCAGGGTATAGCGATGCCTTCTGCAGCACCGCTGCACTGCCTCTGGGTTCAAATATCACTTCGATCCCAAGGTCTTGCATGGCCCTTTGTCGTAACTCTTCTTGAAGCGTGACATGGGTGCCGAGCACTCTTATTGTGGTTTTCTGTTTTGCAAAAACGTAAGGCGCACCTGTGATTGCACACCCAGCTGCGCCGACCTTTGCCAAGGTTGACAATGTGTGACGTTTATCGAGATCGAAAGACGATGCCATAGCCGGCCCCATATAGAATAACCTTCAATGAGTATAGACTGCGTTTACCGAAAGCAAGTGAGCTAGCTAGTGGGCAGTTATTCTGGCCTATGGTGTTCAAATGTTAAGTTTGCGGGCTTAAAGTCACTCAGCAGAAACAGAGGGATTATCCTTGGCGTGGGCTTTAGCGAGGTGCTTGGCTCGCTGCTGATCAGCTTGATTGGCATCTAAGCCTGCTTGGTCTTGGCCATGACTGGGCAAGTAAACCAACTGAGTTAACAAGGGGAAGTGATCCGAGCCAATACTGGGCATGCGTTTAATAAAGCTAAATGAAAAGTCTGCACTGTGAAAGGTGTGATCCAATGGCCAGCGCAAAAATGGGTATCCCGCATGGAAGGTATTAAACATACCTCGGCCCACCCTTGGGTCTAACAAACCGCTCACCTTGCGAAATAAACGTGTGGTCGAAGACCAAGCCACATCATTTAAATCCCCCGTGACGATAATTGGGCCGGCTTCTTCACTCACCTGTCGTGCCAACACACTCAACTCAGCATCTCGCTCAGATGAGTAGGTGTTTTCCGTTGGACTTGGCGGTGCAGGGTGAACAAAATGTAAACGCACCACATCGCCAGAGTGAAGCGTGACATTGGCGTGCATAGAGGGCACATCGTTTTCAACTAAGAACGCGATGTGTGTTTGCGTCAACGGCAAACGTGAATAGACATGCATGCCATATAAATTTTCAAGCGGACACTTCATGGTGAAGGGCATGGTGTCTTCCAGTACCTGCAGTTTCGACTGCCACCAATGATTCGACTCCAGTGTCACTAAAACATCCGGTTGATGTTGTTTCACCAGTTCGATTAAGGCCTCACTATTTTTATTGGTGGCCAAGACATTGGATGTTAAAAATGTCAGGGTACGATCTTTATCCGCCACTGTTGTGGCGTTGACCTCACAGGGCCAAATGGGGGTATAGGGTAAAATCCACCACAATTGCCATGCCATGCATAAACTAACAAAGACAATACTCACGATTGATAGTGCGTTATCAAACTGAAATAAAATACACTGAGCGCTCAGCACAAGACTTGCAAAAATCGTAATTTGTAACCGAGGAAAATCAAATACGCGAATCAACCAATGGGAATGGGGAAGCATAGGTAAAAATGTTAATAGCACCACAATGATACCCATAACAAAAAACAATGCTTGCATGTCACACCCAATCAAATAAAAGTCATGGGCTAGGCTATACCGCAGATGTAGACAAATCAATTCATTTGTCTAGACAGTAATACAATAGCCAAAACACAAAGCAGGCCCTAGATACAAAAAAACCACCCGAAGGTGGTTTTCATATCAAGCAAACAACTTAGACTTTCATTTTAAGAAAGTTGGCGAATAAATCATGACCGTGCTGAGTCAAGATGGATTCAGGATGGAATTGCACCCCTTGAATGGCAAGGGTTTTGTGTTGCACGCCCATGATCTCTTCAATACTGCCATCTTCATTTTGTGTCCAAGCGGTAACCTCTAAACAATCCGGCAAGGTGTCCTTATCAATAACTAAAGAGTGATAACGGGTGGCGGTAAAAGGGTTATTCAAGTTAGCGAACACCCCTTTATCTTCATGAAAAACGTCACTGGTTTTACCATGCATCACTTGCCCAGCGCGAATGATTTTACCACCAAATGCTTGGCCAATACTCTGATGACCAAGACACACACCTAAAATAGGTAGCTTGCCTGCAAAGTGTTTAATGGCGGCTACCGACACACCCGCTTCATTGGGTGTGCACGGGCCAGGGCTGATGACCAGGTGATCTGGATTCAGAGCCTCTATTTCTTCAATGGTGATTTCATCATTTCGAAACACCTTAACATCCGCACCCAGCTCACCAAAATACTGAACCACGTTGTAAGTAAAGGAATCATAATTATCGATCATTAATAACATTAGGACTGTCCTTTGTTGGGTTCATCATTGGCCAGCTTTGTGATCATGGCCTTTAGTGATTGAATTTCTTCATGTAAATCCGCCATGGACGGCTCATTGGAGTGAGCCGCATCTTCAATGGCATTTTCTTTTTCAATGACACTGACCACAATACCAATCACCATATTCAAAAAGGCGAAAGCCGTTAAGAAAATAAAAGTTAAATAATAAATCCAGCTTAAACCATACACTTCCATAGTTTCATACATGACATCCGTCCAATCTTCGAATGTCATAACCCTAAACAGGGTTAATAATGAAATAGAAATATCGCCCCACAGTTCTGGATTAATCGGCGCAAACAAGGTTGCACCAATGGCCGCATAGATATAAAAAATAATAAACATCAGCAGCATCACATAACCTAATTGCGGTAATGCTTTGAGCAATGAGTTTAACAATACACGCAGCTCTGGAATGATCGACACCATTCTTAACACACGGAAAATACGCAGTAAGCGGCCGATAAACGCCATCTCACTTTCATCAACGGGTACCAGGCTTGCGATAACGATCAAGGTATCAAAGATATTCCAGCCACTTTTAAAAAAGTGGCGTTTGTTTTCTTCACCGGCAAAGCGAACAATCAACTCCACCAAAAAGATCAGCGTAATTAAATGATCCAACCAAACCATGATGCTCAACATAGTTGGTGGTAAGTCATAGGTTTTTGCACCAACCACAATGGCCGAAAACAAAATCACACCCACAACAAACAGCTCAAACCCTTTATTACTGCGCAACGACATAAAACGCTGCTGAAGATTCGTGGTATTCATTGCTTAGTTATCCAACCCTGACTCAGCCATGGCCACGGCTTTAAAGATCGCCCGTGCTTTATTCATGGTTTCTTTCCACTCAAGGCGCGGCACACTGTCTGCAACGACACCAGCACCGGCTTGCACATAAATCTTTTTGTTTTTGATTACCGCGGTACGAATGGCAATGGCGGTATCCATATTGCCATTCCAACCCAGGTAACCCACCGCGCCGCCATATACACCGCGCTTAACCGGTTCAAACTCATCGATGATTTCCATGGCACGGATTTTTGGCGCACCGCTTAGTGTGCCTGCTGGGTGTGCGGCTTTTAATACGTCCATAGACGAAATACCCGGTTTAGCTTGCCCTTCAACGTTACTGACGATGTGCATCACATGGGAGTAACGCTCTACCACCATTTGATCACTCACTTTCACTTCACCCATATTACTGACGCGGCCAACATCGTTGCGACCTAAGTCAATCAACATTAAATGTTCAGCAATTTCTTTAGGATCACTTAATAGCTCTTCTTCAAGTGCTAAGTCTTGTTCTGGGGTTTCACCGCGGTAGCGAGTCCCTGCAATGGGGCGAACGGTAATCGTGCCGTCTTCAAACCGAGCCAGTATTTCAGGACTTGAACCCACCACATGGTGATCACCGCAATCCATGAAATACATATATGGGCTTGGGTTTAGGGTGCGAAGTGCACGGTATAAGTTTAAGGGGTGACCATGAAAATCCACGGTGAGACGCTGACTGATCACGCACTGCATGATGTCACCGGCCAGAACGTATTCTTTAATTTTATCCACAGACTCCATAAAAGCCTGCTCGCCATAACCGGATACAAAGTCGGACTCTTGCACATCGCGAGGTTGAATTAATGGCTGACCAATTTGCCCTTGATAAGCGCGGCGAATTTGTCCGCGCATAATCGTGATGCGACGCTTGGCTTTTTCAAGCCCGCCTGCTTCTTCTGGGTTTGCCAGCACAATAAAGAACAACTTACCGCTGAGGTTATCAAATACAATGACCTCTTCAGATTGCATCAGCAGGATATCAGGGTTACCGATGTCATCATCCGGGGCAGATTCGGCCAGACGTTTTTCAACATACCGCACTACGTCGTAACCAAAATACCCAACCAAGCCACCATCAAATTTTGGTAAACCTTCAACAGGGGCAATTTTAAATTGGGCTTGATAGTCTGCGATGAAGTCCAGTGGATCATCCACATCGTGCTCTTCAATGAGCTGGTCGTGTTCAATAATCTGTACTTTATTCGCAAAGACCTTCAGCACGCGCTTACATGGCATGCCGATCATGCTGTAACGGCCCCACTTCTCACCCCCTTGCACGGATTCGAGTAAATACGAGTAAGGCCCTTGGGCAACTTTTAAATAGGTACTTAATGGGGTGTCTAAATCAGCTAATACTTCTTGGAAAACCGGAATACGATTGAAGCCTTGCTTAGACAACTCAGTATACAATTCTGGCGTCATGGATCTTGATCCTAATACGAAAAAACAAATAAATAAGCAGTAATGGTGGCAGGCAGGACGCTGAGACTACGAGGCAGACAGGAGCTCGCGCGTCCTGCTAAAGCCATCGCTTGGCTTGAAGGCCGGTGTTCAATCGATTGGGGTTAAGGAGTACTTTCACCCTGTTATTCCTAGATACGATAAAGAAGGCGCTACTATAGCAGCCTCGCTTAAGAGCTTAAAGGTAGAAACTTATATTTTGGACTATATTTAGACGATTGGGAGGTGCTTATGGAAGCACATGGACATTTTGACATCTGGCTCGATAATCAGGTGGTCTTGGCCCGCTTAAAAGGCTCTTGGAATCAAGAGATGGCGAAGCTTTACGCAGAGCAATTCAAGCAAGCCGCTCAGCCTTTAATTCACAGTGACTGGGCACATATCGTCTACTTAGATGATTGGGAACTGGGCACACCTGAATTTGAACAAGTCATCAGTGAGCTTGTGGCCTGGGTCATTGAACATGGACTCAAGCGTACCGCTCAAGTTTATAGCCCAAGCATGCTCAAGCAATACCAGATGGACAGGCTCGTGAAAAGCTCAATGGGGGAATTTGAGCGGCGCGTATTTCGGGATGAGTCTGAAGCCTTTGATTGGCTTAGTCGCCAAGGGTATGCTGTTAAGCGCGAGCAACTTCAGCCTATGAGTGCATAATCATCATGAAAGATAACAAAAACAATATTCAGTTTTTCACCGCACTACTCAGTGTGATGGCCGCCGCCTTTGGCGTACAAAAGCGCAAAAACATGCAGCGTGATCTTCAAGCTCCCAACCCGGTTGTTTATGTGGTTGCCGCCTTGGTGTTTGTATTGTTATTCATCGGTGCCATTACCGCCGTTGTGATCATGGTGGTACCTGAACACCTCACCTGATCAGGCGCCTACAAATACAATAACCTAACTCTGATCTTGGCTCTTATCTAAATTTTTAAGCAAGCGTGTCACGTTTGAATTAACACCACTGGGATACTGGCACACACCATTAGGGAAAATAGACTCTAATTGGGACTGAAACGCTTTCATATCCACACTACCATACACACCCGATGCAATGGCCGCCGCCACTGACTGCTTATCACAATATAGAGTGTCACCATAAATACTTTCACCCGCCACAAAGCGAGACTGGGTAAAGTGGGGGAAGCGCTGTTGACACACTCCTTGTGTTTTTTCATTCCACAGCCCGTCCCATGTATTGGGCGCATCATCAATAATATTCTGTTGCGCATCATAACAGCGATCACTGGCAGAGGCGGGCTTGTTCTGTTGTAAACTTAGCTGTGGGTGGGTCTTCATATTAAACAGCCACTGGTCGATGACCCGCAAGGCATCGCCAATAGGAAGGCTGCGGATCAGGTCTTTGCGGGATAGGTTATCGTCTTTTTCCATCATCCAGATTAACTGGTGTTCACTATTGCCCATGGCATATTCAATGCGTTTACGGGTCGCAAATGAGGCCATGGAATGATGCATATCTAATTGATGATCTAAATAATGGCGTAAATCAATGATCGGAATATCCGCCACACCTAAAAATACTAAGCCCGCATCATAAGCCGCTTGTGCAGCCTGGGCATCCCCTTGGCTTCTAGGGGCGGATATGGACTCCCCCTCGTGCGTCATATTATGCTGACTCCAAAGTGACAAGCGCTTTAATGAATCATCACCACTGATGTGCCAAAACCGATCATTCTCCATTTCAATGGGGGGTTTCCAACCGCCAATTTTTTCATTTAAGTTAATAAATTCGCCCACTGATAATTCACCTTTCACTAACGATGATAAACCGTATTGCACACCGTCATTTCCCCAGAAACGTCGACCAAAGCCATGCTGATCTGTGCCATAAACATGTTGTAGGTCACCCCAGTGACTCCAATCAAAGCGTTTAAATACATCAGTGGCCACTTCGTGATAATCGGCAAAGAACTTAGGGTTATTAATCAAATGGGCAGGGCCTCTCCAGCCATTCGTACATTCACTGGCCCCTTTAGGCATTTTACTGAAGTCACCGTTCATCATGGCGGCTATTCCTTGCAAATTACCGTAACGGTTTTTGTATCCTTGGCGCGCATGACTGCCTTCGATTAACGATCGATTCTCCCATTGTTCCCATTTTGGATTGTCACTGGTTTCGTCAAAATAGTAATGCATGAGTTCACAATCCAATGCATAGCTCACTTGAGTGACCATGTCGGGATAGGCGTACAATGGAATCGCGGCATCAATAATACCTGGATGATTTTGTGCCAGTAAATACTGTTGAATGGCGCCGCCAGAGCCGCCCATTCCCACGGTGTATAACGGTTTACCATACTGGGTTTCAAATTGACGTTTTACGCGTAACGCGGTGTCTTCACTTAACCAAATATCATAATGATTACTGGTTTGTGTGCCGGTACTAAACGCGACAGCATAACCTTGCTGCAGTTGTGCTTCATGCTCATACAATAATTTATCGATATTCACATTCCCTTGTTTACGCCCAACGCCAACGCCACCTTTAAATCGATAAATTAATTTTTGATTCCACTTACTGTTATTAAATAATTCTGGTGTATCTTGTTTATTTACTGGAATGGCCAATACATATATAAACCGATTAATGGTACCCGTTTCGATGCGTATAATGGTTTTGGTTTCCATATCCAATGAGACAAGATTATCTGCTTTAACAAAACCATCTTGTTTTTCATCTTTAACATAATATTGAATGCGCGTAGGCAAGCGGCAATCTTTGCTGTATCCCATCAACTGTTTAGTTTTTTTATCGTTGTCATTGACTACAAATACAGCAATACCTTGCTTGTCTTGGTTATCCACCAAGGGTTGGCCTAAACCACTGTGTTGTGTATCACAAATAAAAGGGTACTGATTCGGTGCGGAAAAAAGAGGTGTGACAGGGCCCGTTTGATTCAGTTTAATCGGAAAAGGAAACGTCTCAGCAGGACGCGCTTGTTGGCGAGGATGCAAACCCTGATAAGCGCTTTGCTCTTTTTTTAGCGCAACATCAGGCGGTGTATTCAGCACAATCAAACCGCTGGTTTTTGGTAAGAAACGTTGCTCTAAGCGATCGTAAAACACCCCCAGACTCGTGGAGCAAATAACCACTACTACTACAAAAGTAAGTACAGTTTTCATGTTGCTCTCCTTTGCCCTATATATTTAAATCTAGCGTCTAATTGATTAAGGCAGTAGATAATTTTGGCAACATTTTCTTTCTAAAAAAACAAATAAAATAACAAAGTATCTGCTTGCTATTTTACCAACTATACCCATCATGACTGACAAACTTAGTCTGACTTAATTCACGCTTATCTCGTAAGTTAAGACACACTTACATTTATATATCATTGCCTCCTCACGATTACCCATAAACCATCAATGTATAAAAAGGAAAATATAAAATTCGAGTTATCTAAAAAAAACAGTAAGAATAATTGGTTATTTAAAGGTATTTTTATGTCTTAAACTTTGACATTTAATTATTTAAGTGGAGAAGCTCACAACTTTACAATCGAATAACATACATGTGACGCAGTTTGCACTAAGATAGGGAACTACTTCAATTGAGTGCTTTGCAAATCACATGAAGAAAATACTTAGCTGCTGTCCTGTTGCCAGCATTGAAACCATGAACCTAATACCGGCAAACTTTCAGTTTCAGCCCGGTAAACCGGTATCAGCATTTCAGGCTAATGTTTGGTGGATTCAAGAAAGTGAAGCCAGTGTGTGCATGCGTGATCATAAACAGCGTATTCATCATTTGAACCGCTATACCGATAGAGAAGGTTACTTAAGCTCTATTGACCAAGCCATCCGCGAATGCATTCATTTAACCCGTGGTTATAACTTATCCATTAGCAGCTTAGAAAGTGTATTCATTGAAATGAATATTATTCAAACGCCGGTATTTGAGTTATTTTCACAAGAAATAAAATTCAGCTGGGACCGCCACACCAATTGGCGACAATATGAAGTAGTCAGTAATGAGTGGAGTCAGCTTCAATATCCAGACAAACCTATTTCACCCCACAATGTTGTGCGACCGGTGAAAGATAAAAAAATTCTGGGGCAAAAAGTGATTTGGCATTCGAATCAATCCATGAATGATGCCATGGCATATGTGAAAGAATTTAAACTGGAGTGGGCACTGCAAGACAATAAAAAAATCACGAGTAATCAAAACAAAGTGACCAAGCTGACACCTAAAGGGTAACGGGACTAAGCAAACCCGTAACTAAAGCGCCACTGCCCTGCCAAGTCTTTACCACTGCCCGAATTTTTATAACCACACTCTTGTAAGTAATCACGTACTTCTTGCGCCTGTTGCCAGCCATGCTCCATTAATAAACACCCTCCCTCATTGAGGAATGGTTTGGATTCATTAGCAATATGCTGCAAATCCGCTAACCCATGATTGTGTGCAATCAAGGCAGAAGCCGGCTCAAAACGCACATCCCCTTTTGATAAGTGCTCATCGAGCTCATCAATATAAGGAGGGTTACTGACAATTAAATCAAAACGTTCATTAGGCACATGTTCAAACCAGCTACTTTGCAAAAACTCTACATTCGATAACTGGTTTTTGACTTTGTTCGAATTGGCTAATTCAACTGCTTGCGGAATTAAATCCACACCCAGTACATGAGCATTTGGAAATTCTTTTGCCAAAGCAAGGGCTATGGCCCCCGTACCGGTACCCAAATCCAAAATGCGCTTGGGCTGTATGTCTTGCTCTAATACCCAGTCAATTAACGACTCAGTATCAGCGCGCGGAATCAACGTATGGGGCGCCACATTTAAGGTTAAATCCCAGAAACCTTGCTCACCTAAAATATAGGCAACAGGCTCACCTGCTTCGCGACGCTGAAGGTTGCTGCGATAGTCAGTGACTTGGGCTTGGGTAAGGTGCTTATCTGGATCCGTAAACAAGATATTGCGATGGGCATTTAGCGTGTGCAATAAAATCAGTTCGGCATCTAATGCTTGTGTATCGGAATGAGTTATAAAGGCTTGGCCCTCTAGGAGGGCCTGTTTAATGCTGATGGTCATGGCTAGAATTTAGTTTTCCACACCCATGTTTGCCAGCATTTCTGCCTGATGCTCTTGAATTAACGGTTGTACGACGGAATCCAGATCCCCTTCCATTAACTCATCTAGCTTATACAGCGTCAGATTAATTCGGTGATCACTCACACGGCCTTGTGGGTAGTTATAGGTACGAATGCGTTCAGAGCGATCGCCACTGCCCACTAAACTTTTACGCTCAGCGGCTTGCTCGGCTTGGGCTTTTTGTGAAATGGCATCGTTTAAACGGGTAGCCAAGATAGACATGGCACGAGCACGGTTCTTATGTTGCGAACGCTCGTCCTGACATTCCACCACAAAACCGGTTGGAATGTGGGTAATACGAATCGCTGAATCCGTTTTGTTCACGTGCTGACCACCCGCACCACTGGCGCGGAAAGTATCAATTTTTAAGTCCGCCTTATTGATATCCACTTCTGCTTCGTCTTCCACCTCAGGCATCACGGCCACGGTACAAGCAGAGGTGTGAACCCGGCCTTGGCTTTCAGTGGCCGGTACACGTTGCACGCGGTGAGCGCCCGATTCAAATTTTAACTGGCTGTAAACCGCATCACCTGCGATACGCAAAATCATTTCTTTATAGCCGCCATGATCGCCTTCATTGGCGTTCATCACTTCGAATTTCCAGCCACGTTTTTCAGCATACTTGGTGTACATGCGGAATAAGTCACCCGAGAAAATCGCAGCTTCATCACCGCCGGTACCCGCGCGAATTTCAACAATTACGTTTTTGCCGTCATTGGGGTCTTTTGGTAAAAGCAGTATTTGCAGCTCACCTTCTAAGCGCTCGATTTCGGCCTTGGCACTTTTTAATTCTTCTTGACCCATTTCTCGCATCTCTGGGTCGCTATCTTGAATCAAGACATGGGCTTCTTCTAGATTGCCCTCGGCTTCCATGTATTGCTCAAACGCTTTTACCACAGGTTCGATTTCAGCGTATTCTTTTGATAAAGCACGGAAACGGTTTTGATCGCTGATGACACTGGCATCGGACAACAAGTGACCAATTTCTTCATAACGCTCTGCAAGGGTTTCTAATTTTGTTTTTACTGAATCTTTCATGCTTCTCTCTAACAAAAGTCAGGCGCTGGGCGCCAAACGCTTTAATTATTGGCCTGTTATTCTAAGTCCGAGTCAGACAACTGATACAGTTCTTGTACCCAGGTCATGACTTCTTTGCGTCCCACGCTACTGGCTTCTCGCATTTTTACCGTGGGCTGATGGATTAATTTGTTGGTCAGCATATTGGCTAACGTGGCCACGACGGCTTGCGCATCATCGCCTTTTTGCAGACGCTTGAGCGCTTTCTCTAGCTCTTGATCACGAAGGGTTTCAGCGTGCTGGCGGAAAGCCTTAAGTGTGGTGACAGCATCCAGGGTGCGCAATTGTCGCATGAATGCAGCGCTGCCTGCTTCTATTATTTCTTCTGCGTCCTGTGCGGCATGTTCTCGCTGACGCACATTTTCTTCAATGATGTCCTTTAGGTCGTCCACGGTGTACAGGTAAACATCATTTAAGTCACCCACTTCGGTTTCGATGTCACGGGGTACCGCGATATCCACCATAAACATAGGCTCGTGCTTGCGCTTTTTAAGCGCTCGCTCAACCGTACCCTTGCCTAAAATAGGCAGCGGGCTGGCGGTCGAGGCAATCACGATATCGGCTTTGTACAGTTCATCCGGTATGGCAGACAGCAAAATGGCCTTGGCTCCAAATTGCTCCGCCAACGCTTCGGCACGCTCTAAGGTGCGGTTAGCAACCGTAATATCACTGACCCCAGCATCCACGAGGTGTCGAGCTACAAGATCGATGGTTTCACCTGCGCCAATTAAAAGGGCACGGCTTTTCGATAAATCCGAGAAAATCCGCTGGCCAAGATTCACGGCCGCATAGGCCACCGACACAGGGTTTTCACCTATGGCGGTGTCGGTACGCACTTGCTTGGCCACACTAAAGGTTTGGCGAAATAGCCTGTCTAACTCTGGGCCGATGGTGCCGGCCTCTTGAGCCACGGCATAGGCACTCTTCATTTGGCCAAGAATCTGTGGCTCACCCAATATCAAACTGTCTAAACCGCTGGCTACGCGCATGATGTGCTGCACCGCCGTTTCACCCGTCAGGGCATAATGACAGCTCTCCAACTGATCTAATGGCACATCATGGACCTGCTGCAGCCAGTTTAATAATGCACTAGGATTATTATCTTTAGCGGTGAAGTACAACTCAGTACGGTTACAGGTAGATAGAATGGCGATTTCATCCACCCCATGGCTTACATTCACCTGCCTTAATTGGGCAGGTAAATGATCCGGAGCAAAGGCCACTTTCTCGCGCACCGCCACAGGGGCGGTTTTATGATTAATACCTAGGGTCAATAACGTCATGTATTACTTTGTTTTCTGTTGAAAGGACCGAAATGTGGGCCATTTATTTCAAACTTATTAAAAAGAGCCGTATTATATCTATTATTGCGCAAAATAGCTGGCTTGCTTTTAAAACTCGCTATTTAACACACCGTTGCCTAGGCACCCTGAGGTATTATGACAAACCGCGTATTACTGGTTCCACTTTTTAGTCTACTGCTGGCTCTGCCCAGTTGGGCGGCTGTACCTTCGGATGACCCAGAAAAGAAGACTGCTGACGATGAATACAGTGTAAACACCTTTTATGCGTTGCTTGTGGCTGAAATGGCTGGCCAGCGACAACTTTATGATGTGGCATTGGGTAACTACTTGTTAGAGTCACACCGCACCCAGGACGCAGGTGTAACCGCCCGCGCCACCCAGATTGCTCAATTTATTGGTGCAGACCAAGCAGCGCTGGATGCTGCCACGCTCTGGGTCAAGTTGGACGCAGAGAATCCTCTGGCCCAGCAAGCACTCAGCTCCGAGCTAGTAAAAGCAGCGCGCTTCAGTGAGTCGGCATTACACCTGCAAAAAGCCTTGGACCTTGAGCCGATGCTCAACGTGAACTTCATTAGCTTACAAGGGGTGGATATGACAGAAGGCTCACGAGAGCTTTGGCTGGAATCCCTTACGCCTTTGGTATCACGCTATAAAGAAAATCAAGCATTATTATTTAACATCGCCAGCTTGCACCAACAGCAAAACAACCTCGAACAAGCACTGACCATCTGCACTGAACTTTTAAAGCAGCACCCTGATTTTTATCCAGCTTGGTCTTTAAAAGCACGCTTACAAGCTACTGGGCAAGACTTTAAAGGCGCCATTAAAACCATTAACCAGGCACTCAAAACATTTAAGCAGGATAAATCTTTTTCCTTGCTTAAGGCGCGTCTGCTCATCAAAGACAAAGACATTAAACAAGCCAGCAAGGTGTTTGCTGAGTTACACGAACAACACCCCAATGATGCGCACATTTTGCTGCCATTAGCACTGACACAATTAGAACTGGAAGACCATTCGGCTGCAAAATTATCACTGCAAAAATTACTTAATCTGCATCAAATGCAAAGTGAAGCCCATTATTATTTAGGCCGAATTGAACAATACCAAGGCAACGACCTTGCCGCATTGAATCATTACCTAGCCATGAAAGGCGGCCGTGAATATTTAGCGGCGCAAGGCGCCATTATTAATATTCACATGAAGCAAGGTAATCATTCGCAGGCTCTGAACCATATTCGCCAACAGCGCACCATCGACAACGAAAACCAGCAAGCCTATTTTTTAATGGAGGTAGATATTCTCAATCGCTCTGGTGAGTATGATGCCTCGCTCAAAGTACTTAACGCTGCCCTTAAAGCTTACCAAGACAGCACAGACTTACGCTACTCAAGGGCCATGGTGGCTGAAAAACTCGGCAACCTTGATCAATTAGAAAAAGATCTCAATCACATCATCAGCCTAGAGCCCGACAATGCCACCGCTTTAAATGCACTGGGTTACACTCTGGCGGATCGCACTTCACGCTTAGATGAAGCACTGGTTCTCATTGAAAAAGCTTTGCAACTGGCACCAAAAGATCCTGCCATTTTAGATAGCCTTGGTTGGGTATATTTCCGCATGGGTAAACTGAAACAAGCGCTCACATTATTAGAGCAAGCCTTTGCTTTGTTTCCTGATGCCGAAGTGGCTGCGCACCTAGGTGAAGTGCTTTGGGCACTGGAAGATCGCGCTCAAGCTAAAGCCATTTGGAGCAAAGCGTTAAACAAAACCCCCGATAGCGATATTCTCAAAGACACCCTCCTGCGTTTAGAAGTTGATTTATAACATGTTGAAACTGATTTTCACGCTGGCCTTGTGCCAGCTTTTGCTTGCCTGCAGTACGGTTCCTGATTCACCCGCACAAAGTAACTGGGCCGTTAGCGGTAAGATCGGCATTACTACGCCAACTCAAAGCGTGGCTGGGTTTATTCTATGGAAACAACAAGGTAAAGACTTTGATATATATGTCAGCGGCCCGTTCAGTGTTGGTAGCACTCGTATCCAGGGTAATATCGCTAGCATCAGTCTGACCCAAGGGGGTAAAACCGTTGAAGGCATTAATCCTCAGCAATTAATCTATGAAGAGCTTGGCTGGTTTTTCCCTATTGAAAATTTACCCTTTTGGCTAAAGGGTCAGGTTGCGCCTTATAGCCCGGCTCAGCGTGATATGAATAAAAACAAGCAACTGTCGCAAATAAAACAAGATAAATGGAAGGTGGAGTTCTTAAGGTATAACGACTATTACGCCTTGCCTGAGCGAATTCGCATAAGCCAAGGGCAATGGAAATTCTTAGTCGTCATCAAACATTGGGAGTTTGATTAACCCTTTTCACGACTTAGCCATCTCACTAAGTCAATACCGTCAAGGTCGCGGGCCGGTAATCTAGTCTATACTATCGATAGATACTGCAAGGCTTAGAACCTATGATTATTAAAACAATTTTATGCGCCCTACTTAGCTTTTCTTTCATTCAAAGTAGCTTTGCATTAGAACTAAATGGAATAGGTTCTTACACCCAACTTAGAAAAGAATTTTATATTGGTGCCCTGTATTTAACAGAAAAGTCTAACGATCCCAAATCCATCCATCAAAATGGCACCAGCAAACGCATGGCTCTAAAAGTAATGGCGAAACGCTGGAGCCCTAGACGCTGGTCTTTGCAATGGCAAAATGACATTGCTATTAATAACACAGCACAGGGCAGCAGTAACTTAACCGATCATTTGTTAACCTTTACGGGCTTTTTAGATGACAACCTCATCAGAGGCGATGAGATCACCATCGACTACATTTCAAGCGTAGGCACCATTATTAAAATTAATGATGTCAAAGTAATCAATACTCCGACCTCTGAACTATTTGATTTTTTACTCAATGCTTGGATTGGTAAATTACCGCCCACTGGAGAATTTAAAGACGGCATCCTTGGTAATAGTCCAGAGAATAATCAAGCGCTATTAAATCGTTACAACTCTATAACTTACTCTTCCAGCAGAACCCAATTAATCGCCTCATGGATCACCAAAAGAGAGAATGCGTTATTGGCTGATCTACGTGCAAAAGAAGCGATTGAAAAAGAGAAGTTAGAACGCGCGAGACAAGCCAAGCAAAAAGCTGAAAATCAAGCACAAGCCAATGCCTTATTATTAGCGAAACAAAAAGCTGAAAAGAAAAGAAAGAAAACCTATCAACCACCGAAGTCTGTCGCTAAAAAGAAAGCCATTACAAAAAAGAAAAAAATCGTAAGTGCACCGTCTAAGCCATCAACATCCAAAAGCAAAAAGGTCATTGCGCAAGAGAATCAATACTATCTTAACTTATACCGATGGGAACTCATCCGCGAGATTCGAAATGCAGTGGAATACCCTGCGTGGGCGAAAAAATTCGGCCAGAAAGGAAACGTTACGCTTAACTTCTCAGTTAATCGACAAGCGGAAGTCAGTGATATTAAAGGTGACAACTCACAAGTATCCGGACTACTGGTAACCGAATTGACCCGAGCCATTTTAAATGTCACACCGTTTATATTGCCACCTGATGCACTACCGGGCAATCAATGGCCCATGAGTATTAGTTATAACTTTGATCCTAAATCCGATGATCAACCGTATCTTAAAAAACCGACCCTGCCTGATTCACTCAACAATACAAAAGGCATAAGTCGCGCTCAGTACAAGTCGATATTAAGTCAGTATATTGATGATGTTAAAACCATTATTAACAATCAAATCGAATACCCTGTTTGGGCTAAAAACTTAAATCAAAAAGGCAGTGTAGAAATGGCAGTCAGCATTTCAAAGGAAGGAGACATCTTGCAGATAACGGATAAAAACATTAGCCGCCATGATATTTTGAATAAAGAAGTGCGTGACGCCATTAGAGACTCGGCACCGTTACCATCGATTCCTAGTCAATTAAAATTAAACAGCACAACCGTTATTATTAAACACAAGTTTAAGTGATCCACATAAAAAACGCCTGCTACTTACACTCATTAACACTGAGTAAATAGCAGGCGCATTTTAGTATTAAGACTAAGATCGCTTTAATTTAATAAAATAAATCAATTATCGTCCGATAGCATTTTGCCTAACAGAGTATGGTATAACTCACGATCACCAATGACTCCTGTCATTTCATCGCCATCGCGAATCAATACTGGGTAACCGGTTAGGTAACGAATTTCCATCACATCTCTTATGGGCATATCCACCGGCACACAAACCGGCATCGAACGGTAAGACGCCACATCATCTTGCGCCTGCCAATGATGAACCTCAATGGATTCATTATTATAGCGAACCGCTTTTTGATCATTGCTCAACCAGATGTCATTTTTCTTACTTAAGCAGTAACCATTACTTGCTTCCCATACCGAACTTAGCTCACGCATGATGGATGTAGCACGCAAAACATTTAACGGGTTTGTATGGGCCACAAAATCCCTCACGTAATCGGTCTCAGGATTCAATACGATGTCTTCGGGCTTACCATGTTGGACGATTTCGCCATCTTTCATGATAGCAATATGGTTACCCAGTTTTAACGCTTCGTCTAAATCATGGCTCACAAAAATAATGGTTTTCTTAAGCTTTTCCTGTAGCTCTAATAAGTCATCTTGTAGCTGAGTACGAATAAGAGGGTCCAGTGCTGAAAAAGGCTCATCCATCAATAAAATATCGGTTTCCATGGCAAGCGCACGGGCAAGACCCACTCGCTGCTGCATGCCACCTGATAGTTTTGAGGGCTTGAGATTGCTCCACTCACTTAAACCCACCAGCTCAAGTTGCTCTTGCGTACGACGCTTAATTTCAGCTTTATCTAGCCCTTGAATTTCTAAAGGCATTGCGACATTTTCAGCAACGGTTAACCATGGCATCAAGGCGAATTTTTGAAAGACCATGGAAATATCACGTTGGCATATTTCACGTTTAGTGACTGCGTCGCTGCCAACAAAATCCACCATTTCGCCATTTCGTGAAATGAGAATTTCACCGCGAGCAACGGGATTCAAACCATTAATACAACGCAATAGGCTGGATTTACCCGAGCCGGATAACCCCATCAATACGCAAATTTCACCTCGGCCAACTTTTAATGTGGCATTCTTAACACCCACAACCAAACCGGTTTCATTTCGGATTTGTTCGCGGTCCATTCCTTGATCAAGTAAGGGTAAAGCCGCCTCTGGTTTCTTACCGAATACTACATCCAGATTATTAATTTCGATCATATTACTTCACGGCCTCTGGTTGCTTAAACAAACGATCCAACACAATGGCCAACAATACGATGGCAAGTCCGGCTTCAAAACCCGATGCAATATCAACGGTATTTAATGCACGTACAACCGGTTTCCCAAGGCCATCAGCTCCCACAAGTGCGGCAATCACTACCATAGAAAGTGACAACATGATGCACTGGGTAATACCCGCAGCAATACTAGAAGCGGCAGCTGGTAGCTCAATACGCCACAATAGTTGACGGTGGGTTGCACCGAACGATTGCCCCGCTTCTACCAACTCTTTTGGCACCGCAGAAATACCAAGGTACGTCAGACGCACAGGTGCCGCGATGGCAAAAATAATGGTTGAGATTAAACCAGGCACCACACCTAAACCAAACAAGGTTAAAGTAGGAATTAAATACACAAACGGCGGCACGGTTTGCATCAAATCAAGAATGGGTCGCAGCATGGTATACATCCATGGATGATGGGCCGCGTATATGCCTAGAGGCAATGCCAACAAAACACAGAACACAGTGGCAAATAATACCAATGATAAGGTTTGCATCATCTCTTCCCAGTAGCCCAGGTTCCAGATGAGCAAAAGGGAGACAACCACAAACACCAGTAATCCCCAAGAACGATGCAACCAAAGCGCAAAGCCTGCCAATAAAGCAATAAATAATGCCGGTGGTAGCCAGAGTAAAACATCGGTAAAAGAAGTGATGAGCCACTCCAATGACATTGAGATCGCATCAAAAAAACCGGCAGCCACACCCACCAGCCAATCGAAGAATAACTCGATATATTCACCGAGCGGTAATTTGTAATTTTCCATAGCTTAAATGGTAGCTGACCACTGTTGCAGTCAGCTCCTGGTCATGGCGGCATCAAGAAATGAAACACCGCCTATTAGGATTGAGAAACTCTTAAAGTTTCAGATATAAAATACAAGTGCGGTTTTGCTTGAGCAAAACGGCTCACTTATAACAACTTTATAGAGACGCTTTAACTGCTGGCACGCCTGGCTTACCATCTAATGTAGTCACGCCATCTAACCAAGTATCCAATACAGCAGGATTCGCTTTTAACCAGCTACGCGCCGCATCTTCAGGTTTTTTCTTATCATCCAAAATGGCTTTCATCACTTCGTTTTCTAACGTTAAAGTGAAATCTAAGTTATTAAGGAAGCGACCTACATTTGCACATTCTTGGATGTAACCTTTTCGCACATTCGTCATAACGCTGGCACCACCTAAATCTGGGCCAAAGAAATCATCACCACCGGTTAAGTAAGCAATTTCAAAGTTGCTGTTCATTGGGTGTGGCTCCCAACCTAGAAATACAATCCACTTATCACGACGCACTTTACGCTTAAGCTGTGACAACATACCCGCTTCACTGGACTCAACCACTTCGAAGTCTTTTAATGCAAATGCATTTTGATCAATCATGTCTTGGATCAAACGGTTACCGTCATTACCTGGCTCGATGCCGTAAATTTTTTCATCAAAGTTATCCGCAAACTTTGCAATGTCAGCGAAGCTTTTCACGCCAGCATCGTATACATACTTAGGCACTGCCAAGGTGTATTTTGCACCGGTTAAGTTGGTTTTTACGGTTTCCACTGTGCCGCGATTTAGGTAAGGACGAATATCCCCTTCCATGGTTGGCATCCAGTTACCAAGGAAAATATCGATGTCGCCATTTTCTAAGGACTTATAGGTTACCGGCACAGATAACATTTGCGTGCTTGGCTTGTAGCCAAGTCCTTCTAAGACAACAGAACTTAATGCGGTGGTCGCGGTGATGTCTGTCCAGCCTACGTCAGAAAAACGAACTTTCTCACACTGACCGGCCATACTGGCCGATGCCACTACGGCCAATGCCGTTGCCACTATACTTCTCAATAACTTCATGCTTTTTCTCCGTTTAGTTATTAGAGCGGGTCGATATTCACAACCCGCATTTTCTCGGTTTCTTTCAATCTTTAGGGCTTAACTGGATTTGTGCGTTGGCGCGTTTCCCAGTTTGCATCCATTTCCACTTGCGCATCTGATACGGGTGCCATTGTTTTGCCTCGAATCATATCCGCCGCTCGCTCAGCCACCATAATAGTGGGAGCATTTAAGTTGCCGTTTGGAATGGTTGGGAAAATAGAGGAGTCCACGACCCTTAACCCAGCAATACCGCGCACTCGTGTTTCACTATCCACCACCGCCATGTCGTCTTCACCCATGCGACAAGAGCAAGACGGATGGTACGCACTTTCAACGGCACTGCGAACAAAGGCGTCGATCTGTTCATCGGTTTGCACAGCTTCGCCAGGTTGAATCTCACCATCACGGTATTCATCAAACGCAGGCTGATTAATAATTTCACGGGTCAGTTTGACACAGTCACGGAAGCCTTCTCGGTCTACCTCTGACTGCAAATAGTTAAACTGAATGGACGGATGATCATGGGGGTTACTACTGCGCACATGCACATGGCCACGACTCTTAGGTTTATTGTGCCCGATATGCACTTGAAAACCATGACCATCAAACGCCACTTTACCGTCATAACGCATCGCCGCAGGTAAAAAGTGATACTGCAAATCTGGCCATTCGACACCCGCTTTAGAGCGAATAAAACCACATGACTCAAAGTGATTGGTTGCCCCTAAACCGGTACGATTAAACAACCAACGACTACCAATTAAAAACTTGCTCCACAAACCCAGCTTGCTATTGAGTGTGATCGGCTGCTTACATTTGAACTGAAAATAAAACTCTAGATGGTCCTGTAAGTTTTCACCGACACCGGCTAATTCATGCTGAACCTCAATGCCAGCATCTTTTAATACACTTGGTGCACCAATGCCTGATAGCTGCAAAATATGTGGCGAACCCACGGAGCCTGCCGATAAAATGACTTCTTGGTTCGCCATAATATCTTCAATACGACCTTTGCGCTCAACACGCACACCAGTTGCGCGCTTGCCTTCTAATAATACTTTATGCACCTGAGCATGGGTCATGACCGTTAAATTGGCGCGCTTCATGGCTGGGCGCAAATACGCATTGGCGGTTGACCAGCGCACACCGTTTTTAACCGTCATGTGCATCGGGCCGAAGCCTTCTTGTTGACGACCGTTGTAGTCCGCTGTAAACCCATAACCAGCTTGTTTACCGGCTTCGATAAACGCTTTATACAAAGGGTTTTGCATATTATTGCCGTTATTGGTGGCCAGAGGACCGCAATCGCCTCGATATTCGTCACCACCAAATGCCCAGGTTTCCGCTTTTTTAAAATAGGGTAAGCAGTTTGCGTAATCCCAATTCTTTGCCCCTTGATCCGCCCACTCATCAAAGTCACGGGCATGGCCACGCACATACACCATACCGTTTATGGAGGATGAACCACCCAGCACCTTGCCCCTTGGGCAGTGCATTTCGCGGTTATCTAGATACGGCTCAGGGTCAGTATGAAACTGCCACGCGTATTTGTTGGTGCTCATGGGAATAGACAGTGCAGTTGGCATCTGAATAAAAATACTGCGATCGCTGCCGCCGGTTTCAATTAACAGTACGCGCTTATCCGCATCTTCGGTTAATCGATTGGCCAACACACAACCGGCTGAGCCCGCACCGACAACTATGTAATCATATTCACTCATCATCGACTCCTAAAACGGGCTTTCTATTGGGTTCATGCCCACATACACAGATTTAATCTGAGTATAATGACGCAAAGTCTCTATGCCATTTTCACGACCTAAACCGGATGATTTAAACCCACCCACTGGCATTTGTGATGGTGAATTACCATAGGCATTAATCCAACAAATACCGGCTTGAATCTTATGAATCACACGATGCGCACGACGAATGTCTTTGGTAAAGACTCCTGCCGCTAAGCCAAGCTCAGTATCATTGGCACGATCGACCACTTCTTCTTCAGACGCGAATTCCAGTACCGACATTACTGGGCCAAAAATTTCTTCTTTAACGATGGTCATATCGTCGGTGCAGTCGGTAAAAATAGTCGGTGCAATAAAATAACCGTTTTCGCAACCTTGCGGGTGAAGGCTTTCACCACCACACGCTAGTACCGCACCCTCAGCCTGACCTTTATTGATATACCCCATGACCAGGTCATGATGCTTTTTCGAGATCAGCGCGCCAAAGTTCACATCGGGGTTCATCGGGTCACCGCACACAATATTTTCCTGGGTGCGTTTGAGTAACTGAGCCATAAATGCATCTTTAATACCCGACTGCACAAAAACACGCGTGCCGTTGGTNCAAATTTCNCCCTGNGTATANAAGTTACCCAGCATGGCAGCCGATACCGCATCGTCTAAATCGGCATCATCAAAAATAATTAACGGGGATTTGCCGCCCAGCTCCATGGTCACATCTTTCAAGGTGGTAGCCGCACCGGCCATTACTTTTTTACCCGTACCCACTTCACCGGTAAACGATACTTTTTCGATCTGTTTATGATGGGTTAACCAACTACCCACATCGGCCGCACCATGCACAACATTAAATACGCCACTTGGCACACCGGCTTCGATGAAAATTTCAGCTAACTTAACCGCTCCATGAGGCGTCTCTTCAGAAGGTTTAAAGATCATGGCGTTACCGCAAGCCAGTGCCGGGGCGGATTTCCAACAGGCAATTTGAATGGGGTAGTTCCAAGCGCCAATGCCTGCACAAATACCCAAAGGCTCACGGCGGGTATAATAAAAATCCCCACCCAGATCTTGCTGATTACCTTCAATGGCTGGCGCAATACCGGCAAAAAACTCGATAGAATCGGCACCGGTTACCACATCCACCTCAGAGGCTTCTTGCCAAGGTTTACCGGTATCTTCTACTTCAATGGCCGCCAGCTCGTCATTACGTTCTCTTAATAACGACACAGCCTTTAATAAAATACGGCTTCGATCGGTGGCCGTCATCCCCGACCATTGCTCAAACCCTTTTTGTGCACTGGCAATCGCCGCATCACGAATATATTCGTCCGCCACTTCTACTTTATAGGCAAGCTTGCCAGTAGCCGGATTAATCACATCAAAACTTTCGCCACTGGCATTATCTAGCGGTTTACCGTCAATAAAATTCTTTAGCGTATTCATACCAAGCTCCCAAAGCGATGGATCTGCATGTGGATAAATTCTTTACATAGACGTTCAGATTCTTTAAAGCTGCGATCCTTGTCGGCACTTAACGTGCTGCGTAGCCACATGCCATCGATCATGGCTGCCGTCATACGCGCCGCTTCTGCGGCTTTTTGCGGGTCTTCAATTAACTGGCGAAAAGAAAACCTTAAATTACTCTCAAGACGCTTACTGTTAACAGCCTGTAATCGAGCAAGACCAACATCGTGGGTGGCCTGCCCCCAAAACGATAACCATGCAGTGGTCACAGAAGAAGAGCGCTGAAAACCCGAAAAATTAGTTTCCACCACCATCATTAATCGCTCTAGAGCACTTGGGTTTTCTGCTTGTGCGATACGAGTCAGTAACCCTTGTTTGAGCTGATCCAGCAAATGGCGCACTGCGGCCTCAATCACACCCTGCTTACCACCAAAGTAGTGACTAATGATGCCTGATGACATACCTGCTAACCGGCTAATTGTGACAATCGTAGTGCCCTGAAAACCATGAGCCTCAATAGACTTCAATGTGGCCTCGATTAACTGCAACTTACGCACAGGCTCTATTCCTACTGTTGGCATTTTTAATTAATTGAACGTTCAATTAACAACAAGTCTAAAGTTTAGACCTCTATATATCAACCCCCAATAAAGTGAGGCTTAAATGTAAACACCACACCTACACCCCCTTTAAATGCCTGCACACCCACTCAAGCATAGGCCATAAAGCAGAAATAATTAGTTACAGCACGATGGATTAATCTCTAAAAAGATCCCTAAAAAAGAAATAAAGGCATCAATCCGACTTAAGTTTAGCCCCTTAATATGAAAGCCCAATAAAACGCACACAAGATAAGTACACACCAACTAATAAAAACGCCTGCAACCACACGCCTAATATCCTTTGCGGCACAAATGGTCTTAAGTGCTTCTCAATTGGCAAGCGACTCGGTGCTCAATTGGGAAGGCCTCGCCAAGCCCTGAGCTTTAAAATACACTCCACACTATTGATAACGCAGCCCACAATAGTAAGTAGCCATGCCAGCACCCAACTCTTTAACCCTACCAAGCCCTGCCAAATTAAATTTATTTCTGCACATTACCGGTCAGCGCGACAATGGTTACCACGAACTGCAAACCATCTTTCAGTTTATTGATATCTGCGATGAGCTTACTTTTAAAG
This sequence comes from Bermanella sp., assembly GCA_002683575.1. Taxonomy (GTDB): domain Bacteria; phylum Pseudomonadota; class Gammaproteobacteria; order Pseudomonadales; family Oceanobacteraceae; genus Bermanella. Next base: position 19,661 of record NYTP01000044.1, on the reverse strand, counting down.
CAAACAACAGTGGCGAGATAACCATCACCCCGCCCATTCCAGGAGTGAGCCTAGAAGACAACCTGATTTATAAAGCGGCCAAAATAATTCAAGATAAAACCGGCTGCAGCCAAGGGGCCGACATTCATTTGCATAAAATTTTACCCATGGGCGGCGGACTCGGCGGCGGCAGCTCCAATGCCGCCACGGCATTGGTTGGTCTAAATCATTTATGGCAAACCCAACTAGGCACAACCGAATTAGCTGAGCTAGGCTTACAGCTGGGCGCGGATGTCCCTGTGTTCGTGCACGGTAAAGCAGCATGGGCAGAGGGCGTTGGCGATCAACTAACACCGATGGATGACTTAAAAGAGAATTGGTTTGTGGTGGTTGTACCACCTTGCCATGTGAACACCGCTAAGATTTTTTCAAACAAAAGTTTGACAAGGGACACGCCAACGTGCAGAATGAGCGCCGCTCTCAGGGGCGAGGGTCAAAATGACTGTGAATCAGTGGTTTGCAAACTCTACCAAGAAGTTTCTAACTCATTGAATTTGCTAAAGAATTTTGGCTCTGCTAGAATGACTGGCACTGGCGCTTGCGTCTTCTTAGAGGTAGAATCTAAGAACGAAGCAAACTCGGTTCTAGCCAAGCTACCAGCTGATACAAAAGCTTTCGTGGCGAAAGGCATTAACCAATCGCCATTGCAAAAAGCTTTAATTAGCTGAGTCAATTTAGGGGTGTAGCCAAGCGGTAAGGCAACGGGTTTTGATCCCGTCATGCGTAGGTTCGAATCCTGCCACCCCTGCCATCTTTTTTAAAATCCATCATTGATCAAGCTAATTAGCACATGGGGTATCCGACGTGTCTAAGTTAATGGTTTTTACCGGTAACGCAAATCCGGAATTGGCGCGTCTTATTGTTGAGCGTCTAGACCTTCCCCTAGGTGAGGCCACTTGCGGGCAATTCAGTGATGGTGAAATCACCATTGATATCCAAGAAAACGTGCGCGGTAAAGACGTTTTCATTATCCAGCCTACCTGCGTTCCAACCAATGACAACCTCATGGAAGTGTTGTTAATGGCCGATGCATTGCGTCGCTCTTCTGCAGGTCGTGTTACGGCTGTTATTCCTTATTATGGTTATGCTCGCCAAGATCGTCGTGTACGTTCTGCGCGTGTACCTATCTCTGCAAAGGTTGTGGCCGATATGCTGCAAACCGCGGGTGTTGATCGTGTTTTAACCGTTGACCTTCACGCAGACCAAATTCAAGGCTTCTTCAATATCCCAATGGATAACATCTACGGTTCACCGATTTTATTAGATGATATCGAGAAGCAAAACTACGACAACCTAATGGTTGTTTCTCCCGACGTAGGTGGAGTGGTACGTGCTCGCGCAATTGCTAAGCAATTAAACGATGCTGACCTGGCCATCATTGATAAGCGTCGCCCTCAAGCAAACGAAGCGCAAGTTATGCACATCATTGGTGATGTGACTGATCGTACTTGTGTGCTGGTTGATGACATGGTCGATACCGCAGGTACTCTATGTAAAGCAGCCGATGCACTTAAGCAGTTTGGTGCAAAAAAGGTTGTAGCTTACTGTACACATCCTGTACTATCCGGCGCCGCGCTTGAGAATATCAACAACTCTCAATTAGATGAGCTGGTTGTCACTGACACCATCCCATTAACCGATAAAACGAAAGCCTGTTCGAAAATTCGACAGCTTACGTTAGCGGGCTTGTTAGCGGAGTCAATCCGACGCGTTAACAACGAAGAATCCATCAGTGCGATGTTTCGTTAATTCGAAACTTGGCATTTGATAGAGCTTAAAGGTCACTTTAAGCAATGGGCTCTAATCCTGGTCGCGGGGTTAGGGCTAATTTTATTTATAAAGGGTAATAACCATGGCTAATTACGAATTGAACGCTGAAGTTCGCGAATTGAAAGGTACGAGTGCGAGCCGCCGCCTTCGTCGCGAAGCAGGCAAAACTCCTGGTATCGTTTACGGCGGTGAAAAAGAACCGACTCAGGTTACTTTAGAGCTTAAAGAACTAAACAAAGCTTTTGAAGATGAAGGTTTTTTCAGCCACATCATCAAGCTTAACGTTGCTGGCGCAACTGAAACAGTACTTGTAAAAGACGTTCAACGTCACGCTTACAAGCCAGTTATTCTTCACGTTGATTTCCAACGCGTATCTAACACCACTGTAATCAAGCAGCACATCCCTCTACACTTCATCAACGAAGAAAGCTGTAAAGGCGTTAAGCTACAAGGCGGTAAGGTTAAGCACACTATCTCTGACGTACTAGTAATCTGTGAAGCAGGTAAACTACCTGAGTTCATCGAAGTTGATCTAGCTGACGCTGAAGTAGGCACCATTCTTCACCTTTCTGATCTTAAGCTTCCAGAAGGCGTTGAAATCCTTGAGCTAACTCACGGTTCTGACCACGATTCTGCTGTTCTATCTATTGATGTACCTAAAGGTGCAGCTGCAGATGAAGAAGGCGAATCTGAAGAAGCCGCTGCAGAGTAACCCATTAAGTTAAGGCACTAGCGTGAAGGATAACATTCGTCTGATTGTGGGCCTGGGTAATCCCGGTTCGGAATATGAGAATACGCGTCACAACGCTGGTGCTTGGTTACTCAACGAGATTGCACGTCAATATGGCGTGCAACTCAAACCTGAAAAAAAATTCCACGGTCTCAGTGGCAAAGCCTTAATCAAAGGCAAAGAAGTCTTTTTACTCTTCCCTACTACCTTCATGAATGTCAGTGGCCAAGCGGTTCAAGCCCTTGCCAATTTCTATAAAATTCCTGTCAATGAAATTTTAGTCCTACATGATGAACTTGATTTGCCCGTGGGCACAGCCAAACTAAAACTCGGTGGCGGTCATGGTGGTCAAAACGGATTACGTGACATCATTAGTAAAATGGCCAACAACAAAAATTTTTATCGCCTGCGTATTGGTATCGGACATCCTGGTGATAAAAACAAGGTTACCGGCCATGTATTGGGCAAACCCAATAAAGATGAGTTAAAAAAGATCGAAACCATCATTGATGCCGCCGCGTCTGAAATAGACAGCGTGGTTACTGGTGATTGGGCAGGTGCCATGAATCGCCTGCACAGCGTCAAAGCGTAACATCAGCACCGAGTCACTTTTGTGGCTTAACCAAGGGTGCAAGAATCATCCATTATGTTTATTCCGTGAATGTAATGTACAAATTTAACAAAATGAAAGACTGCGTCCGGCGTTTAACGCCCGACTCATAACCGAGGTAATCAACATGGGTTTCAAATGTGGCATTGTCGGCTTACCAAACGTTGGTAAATCTACTCTTTTCAACGCACTGACCAAGTCTGGTATTGGCGCAGAGAACTTTCCATTTTGTACAATTGAGCCGAACAGCGGTGTCGTGGCTATGCCAGACCCTCGCTTAGATGCATTGGCGGCCATTGTTAACCCACAAAAAACCATCGCCACTACCATGGAGTTTGTGGATATTGCAGGCCTTGTAAAAGGTGCCTCCAAAGGTGAAGGCTTAGGCAACCAGTTTTTAGCGAACATCCGTGAGACAGACGCCATCGCTCATGTTGTGCGCTGCTTTGAAGATGAAAACGTGATTCACGTTGAAAACCGCATTAACCCAGCCGATGACATTGATGTTATCAACCTTGAATTGATTTTGGCTGACTTAGAGTCCGCTGAAAAACAACTGCAACGTGTTACCCGCACAGCCAAAAGCGGCGATAAAGACGCGGTAGCGGATAAAAACCTATTAGAGAAAATGGTGGCGCATTTAGAAAATGACAAGCCAATCCGCTCTATGGACTTAAACGATGACGAGCAAAAGCGCGTGCGTTTATTCCACATGATTACCGTAAAACCGACCATGTATATTGCCAACGTATCGGAAGATGGTTTTGAAAATAACCCATTCCTAGACATCGTCAACGAAATCGCGGCACAAGAAAACGCAGTGGTTGTGCCTGTTTGTAATAAGATTGAACAAGAAATCTCTGAGCTTGATGACCCAGAAGATGTGGCCATGTTCCTTGAAGAAATGGGGCAAACTGAACCCGGTCTTAACCGTGTTATCCGTGGTGGCTATGAACTGCTTGGTCTGCAAACCTATTTCACCGCCGGTGTAAAAGAAGTGCGCGCTTGGACTATCAAGAAAAATAGCACGGCACCGCGTGCTGCTGCAGCCATTCATACGGATTTCGAGAAAGGCTTCATTCGTGCCGAAACCATGGCATACGATGACTTCATCGAATACAACGGCGAAGCCGGCTGCAAGCAAGCGGGTAAACTGCGTGTAGAAGGTAAAGAGTACATCGTAAAAGATGGCGATATTTTGCACTTCTTATTTAACGTATAAGCAGTGAAGCGTTAAACACCCTTTATACAAGGGTGTTTAACCCACCCTCAAACATCCGTGAATATATCCATTTGGCACATGGTGCCACTCTTAGCCCCCTCTTAAAATTAACCCTCTGAAACATAAAACATATCTGCTGCTCTTATTGATATGCCTCGTGTAACATTTTAAGCATCTAAAACTGACCAAAACTGGTTATCTCATTAGCGTGCTCTAAAGTAAAAGTAAGCCCTCCATGCTCATATAAGATAACAGACGGATATGCCCTTAAAGAGCTACACCCTTTCGTTGCGCCAAACATTAATAACCACAGGTTTACTAATGTTGGCCTTATATGCTGGAATACTATTAGTGTACCAGCACGTTGCCCGTGGTCAGATTCAAGACGAGCTCAATGAGCGTATCAACAGCGAAATGGAAGTACGCACCGATGCCATCAAGAGCAGTATTGCTAAGCTTCATCAACGAATTCAATTCCTCTATACCACGCCACCTATACAGGGGATCGTGAGGGCCTCCGCTCATGATGGAATTGATCCTACAGACGGCACCCCCCTATCTCAATGGAAAACTCGGCTAGCGATTATTTTTGAAGGCTACCTTGAAAATTATCCGGATATTAGTCAAATACGTTACATCGGTGCAGCCGATAACGGTAAAGAGCTGGTGCGGGTAGAAAGACAAGGCAGCAATATTAAGCGAATACCGAATGAACGCCTCCAGTCGAAAGGCGATTCGGATTACTTTAAAGAAGTATCCCAATATCACCCTCGAAAAATTTATGTCTCCAACATCAATTTGAATCGGGAATATGGCGAAATCCAGTTGCCTTACACCCCGACCCAGCGGGTTGCCATGCCCGTATTTAGAAATGACAATGTTTTTTTTGGTATGGTGGTCATCAATCTTGATGCACGCTATCAAATAGATTCTCTCGTCAATAACCTCAATGCAGACTTAACGCTGTACCTTTTAAACAATAAAGGTGGATATGTACGCCACCCAGACGATGAGCAATCATTTTTATTTGAATTCGATAAGCAAAGCCGCTGGGATAATGAGTTTACAAAGCGGATTAAAGCAGAAAATACAAATACACTGACTGAAGTCACACATATCCCGTTGCAAAATCAATTCTATTTTTCTTCACAACGCATTCTTTTATCTGGGTTAGAAGAGGGGCGCTATTTAACACTGATTATTGGCACTGTAGACGCTGTTATGAATACGCTGATATATCAGCGTATTTTAATTACCGCGCAAATCATGGCGATACTGTTAAGTGTGGTTTATATCCTGTTTTCTATCGCTCAAGTTAATGTACATAAACGGTTAATCTTGATGCGTGATCAAGCCGAATTCAAAGCCATTGTATCCGGTTCAGACGAAGGGATTATTTCCATGGACCAACAAGGTGTCATCAAAAGTTGGAATAATGCAGCCACAGAAATCACTGGCTTTACAAAGCAAGTGGCACAGGGTCAAACTATGTTTGACTTATTTTTAGATCCAGATTCGTCATCAGTTAACCTGACATCTATCATTCAGGTTTTTAAAAAAAGTGAACCTATAATAATTGAATGTAAAGCCAAAAGCCGTAAAAACGATTCACTGATTCTCACTCTTAATTTATCCCCTATCATACTAGACAATGGTAAAACCATTGGTGTTGCCGCTTTATTTAGCGATATTACTGAGAGAAAGAAAATAGAAGAAGATATTTTACAACTCACACATCACTTGAAGAAAAAGTAAAATCCAGAACAAAGCAACTTGAAGAAGCGCGCAATCAAGCATTAGATGCAAGCAGTATCAAAAGCGAGTTCATTGCTAATGTTAGCCATGAAATACGCACCCCTATGAATGGCGTCCTTGGCATGTTGGAACTGCTGGCTAAAGATGGGCTTACAGCACGTCAGCAACACCAGCTAGAAATGGCAAAATTCTCTGCCAAGCACCTTACGCACTTAGTAAATGATATTTTGGACATGTCGAAAATTGAAGCAGGTAAATTAGAGATAGAAGAAGAGAATTTTAATTTACTGCATTTTCTTTCAGACATCGCAACCTCTCTTGCCATTCGTGCGCAAGATAAAGGGATTGAATTAATTCTTGATACCAGTGGCATTCAAGACGAGCATGTCTTAGGTGATGCTATGCGTATTAATCAAATCATCACTAATCTAGTGGGTAATGCACTGAAATTCACTAAAGAAGGGGAGATCGTCATTCATGCAAAAACCGATCAGCAAAATGATGGCTCATTTATATTCACATGCCGAGTAAGTGACACAGGAAAAGGCATCGACGCGCAAAAGTTAAATAAACTATTTGAGTCTTTTACACAAGAGAACAGCAGTATCAGTAAAGAGTTTGGCGGCACCGGATTGGGTTTAACTATTAGCCGGCAATTATGTCAGTTAATGGGCGGTACAATAAACGTAGAAAGCCAACCAGAAGAAGGCAGTACATTTTATTTTGAAGTCCCGTTTAAACTTAGCAACAATGCTACGTCTGAGTTGCTTACGTGCCACGTGCCTGAAGCTAATATTTTAGTTGCCAGCCCTAACCCAAGAGTGGTTAGCAGCATCGCGTCACAACTAAGAGTGTTTGGCTGCCAGGTGGTAACCGCTTACAACGTAAGTGAAATGCAGAATACGCTTCATAATAATGAAGCCATCAATCTCATTCTGTTGGATGATCAACTGGCAAAAGACACGTTAGAAACGCTTCTGGGTGAGTTTCAATCAGAAAGCGTTGAGACAAAGAGCATTTATATACTTGAAAATTCAAAAGACAGTTTGTCAAAACAACATAACTTACCCAGCATCATGAAACCGGCCACACCTTTAAGTCTTATATATTGTCTGAACACTGTATTTAGCCACAATAACGATGCCCAAGAGGCTGCCCGTATTCACCCCTCGAACCAAGACGATTCACTTAAGGGTTATCGTGTACTGGTAGTGGATGATAATCAAATAAACCTGGAAGTAGCTAAAGGAGTGCTTGAGGACTTTGAGTTAGATATCAGCGTGGCAGACAGCGCGCAATCCTGTTTTAACTGGATTGAAAATGAAGCCTTTGATTTTATTTTAATGGATTGTCAAATGCCCATTATGGATGGTTACACCGCCACGGGTAAGATTCGCAACGGTGACAGTGGTGATCAAAATAAAGATTTAATTATCATCGCCATGACAGCCCATGCAATGACTGGCGCAAAAGACATATGCATGAATGCCGGTATGAATGATTATATTCCTAAGCCTATTGATGCCGAGCGCATAAGGACAACCTTACTTAAGTGGACTTCTTCTTTGCCAAAAGATCATCATGCAAAAACCTCAAATCACGCTCACCAAGCTCTTTATAGCGTCTGCATTGGTTCACCGTTCACCATTACCAATTTAAATAGTTACCCATAAGTCCTATTCATTTCATTTATGGGTCGATTCCTCCTAGTATTCATATCAAACGAGAGGAATCTAAGAATGAAACAAGTCATTTGCGAAGCATTTGCCCCTATCGAAGACTTAAAAGTCATCGATGCTGCCACCCCTGAAGTGAAAAAGAATCAAGTGCGTATTCGCGCCAACGCCATTGGTGTGAACTACCCTGACGGCCTGCTGGTTCAAGGCTTGTATCAAATGAAACCACCTACACCGTTTACTCCTGGTATCGAAGTGGCCGGTGTGGTGGATGCCATTGGCGAAGGGGTGGATAAATTCAAAGTGGGTGATGCGGTAGCCGCGATTATGCCCATTGGCGGTTATGCTGAGTTTGTGGTTTTACACCAATCCATCGTACAGCCATTACCTCAAGGGTTATCCGCCGAGCACGCTACTGCTCTCATGTGTGCCTACGGTACGTCGCATCACGCTTTAAAACAGCGTGCTCAATTACAAGAAGGTGAGCATGTTTTGGTGCTGGGCGGTGCAGGCAGCACAGGCATTGCGACCATTGAAATCGCCAAAGCCATGGGCGCGAAAGTGACGGCCGTTGCCTCAACACAAGAAAAGCTCGATATCACTAAAGAGCACGGTGCGGATAATCTGGTATTAAACGATGAGCACTTGGCTGAGAACCTAAAAAAACTCGCCGGTCACAAGGGTTTTGATGTGGTATTTGACCCAATTGGTGGTGACGCCTTCGATGCAAGCATCCGCCGCATGGCATGGAGTGGGCGCTATTTGGTAGTGGGCTTCGCCTCAGGGCGTATTCCAGAGTTTGCTGTGAACCTAGCTCTGGTCAAAGGCTTTAGCGTCATGGGTGTATTCTGGGGCAGCTTTGTTCAGAAGCAACCGCAGGACTACATGGCGAATCAGGTTGAGCTCTTTACATGGTATAGCAAGGGCTTACTCAAACCTCATATTCATAAAGTCTATCCGTTGGATGATGTACACCAAGCACTCAATGATGTACTGCAACGCAAAGTGGCGGGCAAAGTGGTGCTGGCCCCTTAGTTTATTTTTGATGTTTCACACAGTATGCCACCAGCTGTGGAAGCGGCATTGGCATACTGAAGTGAGCACCTTGGTATTGGTCACACCCTAACGAATGCAACATATCTAATTGAGCTTGTTGCTCAACCCATTCAGCAATCAGTACGGCACCCATTCCATGGGCTAAATGGACCATGCTCTGTACAATTTCTTGAATAATCGCACTGTCCACCACATCTTTAATAATGTCACCATCAATCTTTAAGCCATGCACAGGAAACGAGCGCAAATAGTGCAATGAAGTGTGACCCATTCCAAAGTCATCCACTGCGATACGCACCCCCATATTGGTGAGCTGGCCTAAATCGCTTACCAATTTATCGGTAAAAAACAAACGTTGTCCTTCGGTTATTTCCAGTTCAATGCGCTTAGGGTCAACGCCATATCGGTTAATGCATGCTTTAACATCATTAAAAAAATCATCACGATTGAATTGAAGCGGAGAAACGTTAATTGCAAAAGGAATACCCGTAAAACCATAGGAGCGATCCATAATCCCCATGTCTTTTAAACTGCGTTCAATCACCCACATGCCTAAGGTATGGATTTGCCCACATGCTTCAGCAATGGGAATAAACAAGGACGGAGGCAAACAGCCATATACAGGATGATCCCAGCGCAATAGGGCTTCTGCCCCTTCAACCTTCCCTAACGAATTGACCTTTGGCTGATAGTACAACTCCAAGTGCTCGGTACTGGCAAGATCTTTCGCGATACGCCGACAAAAAATACCCAGCTCTCCTGGTGCCTTTAATGCGGTTTTCATATCGCACTGATCATCGCTTAACTGAGTAATTAAGCCTTTAATCTTTTCTGCTTGCTGCTGGTTTTGATGCACTTCATAGCGTTTTAAAAATGGCCAATAAACAAGACCACTGATCACACAAATCACCAGCTGTAATATTGCCCCGCTCCAGTGTTCTGTTAATAAATAACCCCCTAATAAAAAGGGCATACTCCATACCACATTATGGTTAGTGAACTCTAATAGCCCCAAACTTACACTTAAGTACGTAATGCCGATGGCTAAAATCGGGATGAGTAAAAAGGGGAATAATAAAAACCGATTCAGCACAATGGGCAAACCAAAAATCACTAACTCATTGATATTAAACAAACTGGGAATGATGGCGTATTTTGCAAAGTGGCGGTTACTTTTTCGGCGCGAAAAAAACAAGGTCATGACCAAGCCGAGGGTACAACCCGAACCGCCTAAATACGCAAAATGGCTGATCATCTCACCGTTGAAGTTATCCACATTGACGGTTGTAAAGAGCACATCACTGACTGTAGCAATGAGCGAACTACCATGAATGCCCACAAACCAAGCAAGCTGATTAATGAGAATAACTTTGACACTTTGCCAACCACTCAAGCCCTCTTGTGCATTGACAGGCCCAATCACCCATAGAGTAACGGTTTCAATATAAGCAGAATCCATGAAGACAAAGTAATAAACGACAATCATCAATACCGGTACAATGACACTGGGCACAATCATGCGGATGGCGGTGGATAACTGGCCATTTATTTCATGTTCAAGATAAGAAAATCGAATGGAATAGAAACGCAGAAATAAAACAAACGCTTCGGTAAATATAATGCCCACTACCACTGCATGAATAATATGTTCAAAACCAAAACTTAAAGACGCCTGAGGAGCTTTAGACATGTACAACATGATGACCAGAGTCATTAGCGACATAATGGCCATCATAAACGGGGTCATCGATAAATCTAAGCGCTGTATATGATGATCCGCTAATTGGTAACTGATACTGGCCACTAAAAATAAAGAGATGAAGCCGTAACTAGACGACACAACAAAACTTGCAATATTAAAAACAATGTGGGATTCAAGGCCGGGATAATACTGAGGAATTTGAACAAACGTTAGCGCCAGTGCGCCTAGAAACAAAACAGGTAATAGGGCCACAAACCCTTGTTGAATGCAGCTCAGCCACAAATGTGCCCGTTGTTGGTACGTCATAATCGTTCACTAGTCCATTATGGGCTAAGCATAATGGAGTTCGTGGCTTAATTCGACTATTGGTTTTACGTATATGACAATTTTAGTATATCTAAATACGGCAACATGACGCACTCAGTAACTCTATATCTTAATTTTATGCTCCGCCTTATTAATGACCTAACTAGATAGCATTTCGTTGATTAGATGACGAGTCGCCATCTAATCAAGGTATTAACGCTATCAAACCCGTGAAACATTAATCTAGGTACAAATCCTGATTAACCAGATCCCAATCGTAACTGGTTTCATAGCCCTGCTTGGTTTTCAGGAAAACCTTATAGATTTCCATTGAATTCTCATTTCGCTCACCTGCGATCTTCACCGTCAAATCTTCATAATGGCGTAACTGTGAATGAGACAAACCACTAAGCTGAATTGATTGATCACCTGTTACTAAATGATAACCACCTTCAGAGAAAATCACTCGACCCTGCGCCGTCTGTAATGTTGAGGCTTGGGCTTGAAAAGCCAGCGCAAAAAGAATGGCACACAGTACGATAAGTTGTTTCATAACGATCTCCTTTTTATTTGAGACCTCATTGAAACGAAGCAATGTGACAGGAGCATGAATAAAATATGACAGACTTTGTAACTATAAAGAGTCCGTCAAAAGGTGTGAGTATTCATTAAAATAAAACCCCATACAGATAACTGCATGGGGTTTGGCNANTAAATTTNTTGTNCAAATNTCGTTTATTCTACAAACGCGCGCTCAATCACATATTCAGCAAGATCACCGTGGCGAGTCTCATCAAACCCTTGCGCATCTAAAATGGCGGTTAAATCTTTGAGCATGCTTGGGCTACCACACAACATAAAGCGGTCATCCTGCTTATTAGGTGTAGGCAAACCTAAATCAGAATAAAGCTTACCGCTTTCCATTAACTGGGTTAAACGCCCTTGGTTTTCGTAATCTTCGCGGGTCACGGTTGGGTAATACACCAGCTTTTCGCGAATTAATTCACCAAGGTACTCATCATTGGGTAACTCATTCATGATGTAGTCTTGATAGGCCAGCTCAGACTTATAGCGCACACCATGGGTCAGTATGACTTTATCGAATTTCTCATAGGTGTAAGGGTCGCGAATAATACTTAAAAAAGGTGCCAACCCTGTGCCTGTGCTTAATAAGTACAAGTTCTTGCCCGGTAATAAGTCATCTACTAGTAGGGTGCCTGTTGGCTTTTTACTAATCAGGATTTCATCCCCTGGCTGAATCTTTTGTAGGCGCGAGGTCAATGGGCCATCTTCCACCTTGATGCTAAAGAACTCCATTTCTTCTTCGTAATTGGCACTGGCAATACTGTAGGCACGCATGAGTGGCTTATCTTCTAACTGCAAACCTATCATGATGAAATGACCGTTCTTAAAACGTAAACCCGCATCACGAGTCACCTTGAAGCTGAATAAGCTATCATTCCAATGATGCACACTGGTGACGGTTTCTTTGTTAAAGCCCTTCATGTTTCACCTGTCTGTATAAAGTATCTGCACACAGCATAGGAGCCCACCTTATATTTGCAAAATGGGTAATATTTCTATAAATTATCGTTTTTATCAATATATCTAGACTATACTCACCTAATTACTCTTTCAGGTATCCCCATGGATGTTATTTGGATCTTAATCGCCTTTGCCTGTGGCTTTGCCGCTAAGCAAATCAACTTACCGCCATTGGTCGGTTATTTATTGGCCGGTTTTGGCATGCATGGCTTAGGTGTGCAGCCCCTTGATAACCTGCAAAGTCTGGCGGATCTTGGCATCACACTCATGCTGTTCACCATCGGTCTTAAAATTAACTTTAAAAGCTTATTTAAGCCCACCGTTTGGGCCGGTGCCAGTTTGCACATGCTCTCTTGGGTGATGGTCGGTGCAGTATTACTGAAAGGCTTTGCCCTTCTGGGGGTGCAGTATTTGGAGTTTTTAGATTGGCCTGCTCTTGCCTTAATTGCCTTTGCACTCAGTTTTTCCAGCACCGTCTGCGTGGTGAAATTATTAGAAGAAAAAACCGAAATGAAAAACCGCCATGGTAAATTAGCGGTGGGCATTTTGGTTATGCAAGATATTGTAGCGGTGATTTTTTTAGTGGCGGCCACCGGAAAAATTCCAAGTATTTATGCATTGGGCTTAGTTTTATTATTCCCCGCCAAACTGATTCTCGATCGTATCATTGATAAAGCAGGCCATGGTGAGTTACTGCCATTGGTCGGCATTGCTTTGGCATTAGGCGGTTATGAATTATTTACCCTTGTAAATTTAAAAGGCGATCTGGGTGCGCTGATATTTGGGTTATTATTAAGCCAGCATGTAAAAGGCCCAGAACTGGCGAAGTCTCTTTATACGTTTAAAGATTTATTTTTAATTGGTTTCTTTTTATCCATTGGCTTTACCGCCCTACCTACCTTTGACATGGTGGTCCCCCTTGCCGCAATTAGTTTTATTTTAATTATAAAAGGCGTCATGTTGTTTCATATTTTAGCGGCACTAAGGGCACCTGGGCGCAGTATGTTTTTAGGTTCAATGATTCTAACTAATTACAGTGAGTTTGGTTTAATTGTCGCCGCGCTCTGTGTCAGTAATGGCTGGTTAGTGAAAGAGTGGTTAGTGATCATTGCGTTAGCGGTAAGCATCTCCTTCATCTTTACCAGTATTTTTTATGAGTACGCGCACACCGCGTATGCGTATATGCGTACCTGGGTGAAATATTTTGAACGCCCGCAACCTGTGCCCGAATATCAAGAACAACTTAAACACGCCGAAGTTCTGATCATTGGTATGGGCCGTGTGGGTCGCAGTTCTTACGACGTTTTACACGAGCGTTTAGGCGATAAAGTGTGGGGAGTTGAATCGGACTCAACCAAGGCTTTGCTCCATCGAAGTCTTGGTCGTCACGTTATTATCGGTGATGCTGAAGATGCGGATTTTTGGGAAACGCGTGAACTTAAACACATTAAGCTCATTATGTTGGCCATGCCGTCTGTGACCGATATTCGCGATATAACCATTCAATTAAAGCTCAGCGATTATGAAGGGCATATCGCCGCCATTGCCCGCTATGAAGATGAGCGTTCATCTTTGTTGGATTTTGGTGTGGATAATGTATTTAACTATTATGTAGAAGCCGGTACCGGCTTTGCTGAAGAAAGCTTGCAGCTTTTAGGTTTAGAAACACAAAAGGTGACGTCATGAAGTTTAGCTTGCGTCAACTTGAAGTATTTTTAGCCACGTCTCATTATCAAAATATATCAAAAGCGGCAGATAGCTTAGCCATGAGCCAAAGTGCCGCCAGCAGCGCATTAAAAGAGCTTGAACAACAATTTGATTTATTACTGTTTGATCGCGTGGGTAAACGCTTGCAACTCAATGAACAAGGCCGCTTGATTCGCTCGCGTACTGAAGCCTTGTTAGAACAAGCAAAAGAATTAGAGCAAGCCTTGCTGCAACACCAAGATGCAGGACCAGTAAAAGTCGGTGCCACCTTGACCATAGGTAACTATTTAGCTGTCAGTATTCTGAGCGATTTATTACGCGAACACCCAGATGCCGAGGTCAATCTCAGCGTTGCTAATACACAAAATATTATGCAGCAGGTTCTCAATTACGACATTGACATTGGTATGATAGAGGGTGAAATTCAGCACGCTGAATTGGATATTATTCCGTGGCGAACCGATGACCTATGTGTCTTTTGTTCACCTAAGCACCCGCTTGCTCAGCAAGGGGAATTAACCGATGCCGATATTCAAAATAATCGCTGGGTATTACGTGAAAGTGGGTCCGGTACTCGTCAAGCATTTGATCGCGCCATGCATGGCATTTTGTCTCAAATTCCTATCGCTGTGGAGTTACAACATACCGAAGCCATCAAGCGTGCTGTGGGGAATGGTTTGGGCCTGGGTTGCTTATCGCGAATCTCGGTTGAAGATGCTTTAAAACGTGGAGACCTCATTGAACTTGTGGTGCCAAAGCGAGATTTTGAGCGTACTTTATATTTTATTTTGCACAAGAAAAAACACCGCAGTGCGGGTATTCAACGCTGGTTAACGTTTTGTGAAAAGATGGTTTAAACTTTTATCTGTGCTGGCAACGTAAGTCGCCAGCATGTGCCGATTTCTGTGGGCAGTAATTCGATACTGCCTGCTAACTTTCCTGTCACTAAGTTATGCACGATATTCATGCCTAACCCGGTACTTCCTTCATTGCGCTTGGTCGTCACAAAGGGCTCGTAAACATTCGCGCGAATGGATTCATCCACACCAACACCGTTATCCGCTATATCTATGATTATTTTGTCTTCATAGCACTGAGATGAAATGGTGATACAAGGCGCGTCTATGCCATTAAAAGCATGAACACAGGCATTCATAATCAGATTGTTAATGGTTTGGGACAGCTCGCTGCCATAGGTTTGAATCAATACGTGTTCGTCTATATTTATCGTCAATTCAATATGGTTACGGGCAAACTCAGCGTTTAATGGCGCCACTAAATGTTGAACAAAGGTTAACAGGTTGTGCTCATGCAGGCTGCTATCGATACGGTCAACCGCGGCGAATTTAAAATTCTGCACCAGATCAATGGCTCTTTCTAAATTCGTCTCGTTGGTTTCAACCGCCTCGAGTGAACGCACTAGGAAGTCATCCATTTGTTTAGCCGTGAGGGTTTGCTCTTTAAAGCTTTTGATTACTTTAAGCAAAAGCTCTTTATAAAAGCTATTGGCGGTTTTCGAGATGCCAAGTGGTGTATTGATTTCATGGGCGACCCCGGCAACCACGCCACCTAATGAGGCTAGTTTTTCTTGCTGAACCAGCTGATCTTGAGTGTCTTGAAGGGTTTTCATGGCATCTTCTAAGTGCTGTGTTCGCTTGCTCACTTTATCTTCTAGATATTCAGCGTACTCCATGCGATCGATCTCAGCGGCAATGCGACCACTAAAAATTTGAAACACAGTCTGCACGAGCTTAGGGTTGGGAATGGGCTTTTTATATAGGGCAACGGTCAGTCCCATCACCTTGCCAGCGGCATCATGTAAGGGGGTTCCAATATACCCTTCGATCCCCATCTCGATTAATAAATCATCTTGTGGGAACAGGCGAACAATATCCTCTGGATACATGCATACACTGTTGTCAGCCACATTTGCACATGGCGTGTATTCAAGGCTGTATTCAATGTTATCCACAACCTGCCCATCCGCCACGAGCGTTATCGTTCGACTGACATAGGCATCAATATCCAAACGCGCAATAAAGGTATAATCCGCTCCAATTACCTGATGCATCTTCAGAGTAATCGTGTCAAAAAATGATTTACCGTAATTGTTCGACACACCTTCTATTATTTCTTTAAGAATACTTTCCATGGTTCTAATCCGCAGTTTCTCTCAAAAAGTATAGACAAGCGCTCGCCTTTGACCGAATGCCGAGCACACTTTTATAGTGCTTTGATATGGCTGCGCTCATCATATAACCATTATTGATGTAAACTAGCTCAATTTACTTGGCCGTTCTTATGACTCAACCCCTTCAAACTGTCCTAAACGATATTAATCAATGGCTTGATGATGTGGTCATCGGTTTAAACCTGTGTCCATTTGCAGCAAAACCCAAAAGACTGAACCAAATTCACATTGATGTATTTTCAGGAAACGATGAAAGCCAACTGGATGCTGCCTTTTTAACCGCCATGGATGAACTGCAAGCCTTAGATGCCCAGCAACGAGAAACGACCTTGCTAGTGATTCCTAACGCCTTGGCTAGCTTTGAGGACTACATGTTGTATTTGCAGCAAGCCCAATGGTTGTTACAACGAGCTGGATTAGAAGGCGTACTTCAAGTGGCTAGCTTTCATCCCCATTATCAGTTTGATGGCACCCTACCCAGCGACCAAGAAAATCTGACGAACCGCGCGCCCTACCCTATTTTGCATTTAATTAGGGAGGACTCATTAGCGGAGGTTTTATCTAAGTACCCTGACCCTGACTCAATTCCTGAAAATAATATTGCCCGTGTAGAAGGATTAAGCGAAAAAGAGATTGCTGTCCTTTTCCCACATATTAAATAGTGTGCGAACGTTATTTACTGGCATATTAATGCACTGTCACCACTGATTCGTAAAAATGGTATAAAAGTCGCATTGAACTAAACTGAATTGATGCTTAGTAAATACGACCAATATGGATAGTAGTGTCTATGGATAGCCTCTTCATCAAACGCTCAGACATGGACTTTCTTAGCCGTTCTTTTCCTGGCTTGTTTGTCTATGCCACCGTTTGGCCACTCCTAGCATGGGGGGCTGATTTTTTTGAGCTGAACTATACACTGGCCGTTAGCTTCACTTTATTATTCATGGGCATCAGTGGTTTAAGAGTCGTACACGCCTACTCTACGCCACGCTTTTACCGATCCTCTCCGCGCTTATGGCGCACCGCACTTTTTGGCCTAGCCCTTCTTCATGCAATAACGCTATCCAGTGTTCAGGTTTACTTAATACTCTCTGATCAGCACTTCAACATGGTGATATTAACCGCCCTTGTCGTGGTGGGCTTGGTCAGCGGCGCGGCATCAAGCTTGGCACCTAAATTAGTGTTTACTCAATGCTATATCGCCCTGATTTTATTACCCACCATGGTGAGTTGTTATGTAAATGAATAATATTATTTTTTAGCGCCGTTATTTTTAGTTATGTGGATTTATTACTTTTTTATGGTGCGACGCTACAACATTGAATACTCACGAGCCTTTCATATTGAGCGCAAATTAAAAGAAAACCAGATTAAGCTCGAACAACTCAATCAAACAGATACATTAACTGGCATTTATAATCGACAGTATTTTGATAACGCACTTGATCTACAATGGGACCTGGCATCGCGCTCACAGTCGAGTTTATCTATTTTATTTTTAGATCTGGATTTTTTTAAGAAGGTGAATGATGAGTATGGCCACATCATTGGGGATAAAGCCTTGTGTCATGCCGCCCGTATTTTTCAAGAGACCGCCAAGCGTAAAACCGATATGGTGGCTCGCTATGGGGGAGAAGAATTTGCCATTATCTTACCCAGCACTCAACACGATATTGCAAAAGAATTGGCACAAATCATACGCTTACAAATAGAAGAGTCACCATTGGTACACGGAGAATTAAGTATTCAACTCACCGTGAGCATCGGTGTTAATTGCATTATTCCCAACAACCAAAGAAGTTGTATGCAGTTTTTAGATCAGGTGGATCAAGCGCTTTACGAGGCTAAACGCACTGGCAGAAATCGTGTTGTCAGTTATCTAGATATTATGCAATAAAATCTAATGATTCACTTGTGTCATAAGATTAATGCGCTGCACATTATGAACATCGTTCCATTCACACAACAAATCCGCTAATAAACGGGACTGCTCGCTTAAAGCCAACAATTCTTCTTTGCCACCTTTTTCGCCTTTATAAATCGGCAACTTTAACAAGCGCTTATTAAGTTCATGAGTGGGGTTTTGCATTTTATTCACTTCTAAATTCCAGCGAATATTATGCAACATCATACGATACGCAATCAGCTTGGTTTGAATGGTAAACAGGCTAAAGTCTTCAATATCTTGAAAATATTTAAAATCGATACCCAATAAAATAACATCGGTTTGCGCTTTCACAGTGGCACTGCGTCCACGGCCTGTCACCATAGACAACGCACCGAACACTTCCCCTGGATTAATCAGGTTCAGGCTTTCACCTTCGTCTTCACAATAAACCGACATCTGACCTTTAAGCAAAAAGTACAAGGTTTTATCCTGATTGCCTTTTTGTAGGACGGTTTCCCCCGCATTCGCTTCAACAAATTCACTTACGCTAAGCAGTAAATCAAACTGCTCCGAGTCGACCTTCACGATGTCTTTAAAAAATGTCACGCTGCGCACCAAGCGCTGTAAAGAATCGGTGTTGTACTCAACTCTACTTAATTTCTGCATACCTTTACCTACAACCCATTGAAACCGCATATGCCTCATACTAAAACTCATACTACCAGCAAAATTTCCGTGACTACAAAATAATTCCCCAGAATGCGAACTTCGGATATTTTTGCTATTAAATCAGATAGATACGGCTAATTTAGCGTCAAATAAAGCAAGAAAATACATCCATATAGGCGATGAAAGAAAGCAAAATGAACCACTTAACCACGCCTTACCTAACCCCAATTGCCCAGTTTTGATGATTCTCACACCGGGTATCCATGGTCTTTTCCGTAAGAATCTCTAAGTCATTGAAAAAAATCATAAAACTTCCTTGACACATACCGCTCAAATCGTAATAATGCGCGCCGTTTCAAAGGCAACATAGCTCAGTTGGTTAGAGCACATCACTCATAATGATGGGGTCCCAGGTTCAAATCCCGGTGTTGCCACCAAATTCAAAAAACCCGCTAAATAGCAATATTTAGCGGGTTTTTGCTTTTATGGGGCCCAATCCCAGGTTCGCTAATATCAAGATCTGCGGTATTGCTATTCTAAGCTGCCTGTGCGGCAGTGAACTCTGTTTGCGGGCTGTGCCTGTCTTATGTATTTTTCTAAGCTGCCTGTGCGGCAGTGAACACAAAGCCATAGCGCTGTTTGTTCTGTTTGCGTTTCTAAGCTGCCTGTGCGGCAGTGAACGCAAAGGCCGGAACAATTGGCGAGCTGGTTGATTTCTAAGCTGCCTGTGCGGCAGTGAACTGGTTGTTTTACCTTTAATGCTTGCTCTATTCTTTCTAAGCTGCCTGTGCG
>NYTP01000043.1 GCA_002683575.1 Bermanella sp. | reverse complement strand
TAAAAGTGCATTTACTTTTAAACGCAAAGCAAGTCGCCTAATCGATGAGCAAGCGCAGCCACTCTCTAATGTTCGTCAAACAAACAAAGTAGCAGACAACATACCTGTCTTAGGTCAAAAAATTAATATTAAAGAGACTCAAGTTCATGCTGTGTCTGAACCTACAGCGGTAGTGAAAAAGCCCGTCAAAAAAATTGTTGAAAAAATACAAACAATTGCCGAAGAAAAGAAAATCAAAATAGAGCCTTTTGAAAAGAAATCAAAAGCAGTCACCGGGATGCAAGGTAAGCTATTTGAACCAACCCAGTTGCCTTCTTTGAATTTACTGAGTCATGAAGATGGGCCGCAAGAAACCGGTTACAGCCCAGAAAAATTAGAAGAAATGTCACGCTTACTTGAGCAAAAGCTAGGTGATTTTGGTGTAAAAATTGAAGTGGTCGCGGTTAATCCTGGGCCGGTTATTACCCGGTTTGAGATTCAGCCGGCGCCTGGAGTAAAAGCTTCAAAAATCACCAACCTTGCAAGCGATCTGGCTCGCTCTTTGGCAATGATCAGTGTTCGTGTTGTAGAAGTTATCCCAGGTAAGTCGGTAATGGGTCTTGAAGTGCCCAATGAAAATCGCGCCATGGTTTTTCTTGGCGACGTCTTGGCTTCCCACGAATATCAAAAAATGTCGTCCCCTTTATCTTTTGCACTAGGTCATGATATTGCAGGTGACCCAGTAACGGCTGATTTGGCTAAAATGCCGCATCTTTTGGTGGCCGGTACAACGGGGTCAGGTAAGTCAGTTGGTGTGAATAGTATGATCATAAGCATGCTCTACAAAGCCGGACCTGACGATGTGCGCATGATCATGATTGATCCTAAAATGTTAGAGCTCTCAATCTATGAGGGAATTCCGCATTTATTAACCCCGGTTATTACAGACATGAAAGAAGCCGCTAACGGACTTCGCTGGTGTGTGGGTGAAATGGAGCGACGATATAAACTAATGGCGTCTCTGGGTGTGCGTAACTTGGCAGGCTACAACAAGAAGGTTTTGGACGCCATTGAGTCAGGCGAACCTATTAAAGACCCATTTTGGAACCCAGAAGAAAGTTTTGAGGAATATGCTCCCGATTTAGGAAAGCTTCCTTATATCGTTGTTGTCATAGATGAATTCGCAGACATGATGATGATTGTCGGCAAGAAAGTGGAAGAGTTAATTGCCCGAATAGCCCAAAAAGCGCGAGCGGCGGGCATTCATTTAATACTGGCTACTCAACGTCCTTCGGTCGATATAATTACAGGCCTTATAAAGGCGAACGTGCCGACACGTATGGCGTTTCAGGTTAGCTCACGTATCGATTCGCGTACAATTCTTGACCAGGGCGGCGCAGAGCAATTACTCGGCCATGGCGATATGCTGTATTTGCCGCCTGGTACCTCATTACCTATACGTGTCCATGGTGCATTTGTTGATGATCACGAAGTTCACGCTGTGGTTGCCGATTGGAAAAAACGCGGCAGCCCTGTATTTATTGAATCAATTACGGATGGCGGTGATAGCAGTGTAGTGATTCCAGGTTTTAGTAATGACAGTGATGATGGCGAAGGAGATGCTTTGTTTGATGAAGCCGTGGCCTTTGTCACCCAAACACGCAAAGTGTCTATTTCCAGTGTGCAGCGTAAATTAAGGATTGGTTATAACCGAGCCGCACGATTGGTAGAATCTATGGAACAAGCGGGCGTTGTCTCTACTCCAAGTCAAAATGGTTCGCGAGAAGTGCTCGCTCCGCCTCCAGTTAGTTAAGGAAAATCATGAAGTATCTCGTTTTTTTTGTTGTCTTTTTATCCAGTTTTGCTGTTGCGCAAAACCCTGAATACGAGGCTCTTTCTGAAAATTTAAAGCGCCTTGATAATGTGTCTGCTGATTTTGTTCAGCATACATTTGATGGTAAGGGTGCGCTGTTACAGACACAAAAGGGTCGCTTGTCTCTTAAGCAGCCCAATAAATTTCGATGGGAGAGCCTCGAGCCTTATGCACAGTTGTTAGTCAGTAACGGTGAGATGTTATGGCAATACGATGCCGACCTTGAGCAAGTGACAGAGCAGGTTTTAAATAAAAAATTATCCGCAACACCTGCTTTGTTGTTGTCTGGTGATACGGATCAAATATCTAGTGAATATGATATCTATTCTGAAGTGCTGCAGGGGGAAGAACATTTTGTTTTGATACCCAAGCAAGTGGATGTGTTGTTTGATCGCCTAAGGTTGGAGTTCGCTGCGGATAAAAATATTGAGCGCATGGTCATTCAAGATGAGGTTGGTCAAAAAACCATTATCCGCTTTCAAAATATAGTAACGTCGAAGACTTTAAAATCATCTGACTTTGAATTTACACCCCCAAAGGGTGTTGATGTAATTCGTAGTGAGTAGCATGCAAGACTCTTTGTTTTCTTCAGTGAACACGCACGAACCCCTTGCATCGAGAATGCGCCCGCAAAATTTGGACGATTACTTGGGTCAGGAGCATCTTTTATCGGAAGAGAAGGCCCTGAGAAAAGTAATAGAAAGTGGCCAGTTGCACTCTATGATCTTTTGGGGGCCGCCCGGTGTAGGTAAGACTACATTAGCGAAACTTCTTGCTAATTACGCCGATGCTGAGTTCTTAGCTCTCTCTGCCGTCATGGATGGTGTAAAAGAAATACGATCTTGTATGGAGAAAGCCAAGCTTATTCAGCAACAAGGCAAAGCCGCTTTATTATTTGTTGATGAAGTGCATCGTTTTAATAAATCCCAGCAAGATGCTTTTTTACCATTCGTTGAAAACGGTACAGTCATTTTTATTGGCGCTACCACTGAAAACCCGAGTTTTGAGTTAAATTCTGCGCTGCTTTCACGCGCTCGTGTTTATAAACTGCGAAGCTTGGGGGTCGATACCGTTGTNGAGNTATTACATAGNTGNCTTGCAAAAGACCCGCAGCTTTCNGGNCTGAAGTTAACCCTTGATTCTGAGGCTGCTCGGTTTTTAGCCAGCATAGCCGATGGTGATGCTCGACGAGCCCTCAATCTTTTAGAGATGGCTGTGGATCTTGCTCAAGCAGACGATACCAAACACATTAGTTTTGAACTGGCTCAAGAAATTGCCCAAGAGTCTGTCAGGCGATTCGATAAAGGCGGTGATATTTTTTATGAACAAATATCGGCTCTTCATAAGTCAGTTCGAGGCTCAAGCCCAGATGGCGCCATGTATTGGTATTGCCGGATGCTTGATGGTGGTTGTGATCCTTTGTACATAGCGAGAAGAGTTGTGCGAATGGCTGCAGAGGATATTGGGAATGCTGACCCAAGAGGCCTAGAAATTGCTATGAATGCTTGGATGGCCTACGAACGCTTAGGGAGTCCTGAAGGGGAGCTGGTGATTGCTCAGGCAATCAATTACTTATCTTGTGCCCCCAAGAGCAATGCAGTGTACGTGGCTTACAATCAGACACGCGAGCTAATACGTAATACGCCGAGCTATGATGTGCCACTGCATCTTCGTAACGCACCAACAGAGCTCATGAAGAAAGAGGCCTACGGTGACGAATACCGGTATGCCCATGATGAGCCTATGGCTTATGCGGCCGGTGAGTGTTATTTGCCAGAGGCGCTCAAAAACGAAAAACTCTATCAGCCCACGGATCGTGGCCTAGAAAATAAGATTTCTGCAAAATTTGAATATTTTGCCCAACTTGACGAGCACAGTCCTGACAAAAGGTATGAATAGCCATGCATTATCTCGTAATTGCTCTAGGTGGGGCGCTCGGAGCGGTCTCCCGTGCTTTTTTAAGTGGCTATTTCACTAAGTTATTGGGAACTAGCTTCCCGTTTGCTACACTTGCCATCAATTTTATAGGCTCATTTTTAATGGGTGTATGCGCTGTTATTATTCTTGATTATCTCAAGATGACAGGCTACTGGAGAGAGTTAATTATGGTGGGCTTTTTAGGCGCCTTAACCACTTTCTCTACGTTCTCCTTGGAAGGTTTAAATTTATTGCATGCTGGCCAATGGCTAGCGGCAGCTATCTATTTTTTAGTCAGTGTTATTGGTTGTGTGTTTGCCTGCTTTATCGGCTGGTACATGGCCAAACTGTTTGTTTAGTCGGAAAGAAATATGCTTGATATTCGTAAGGTTCGCGAAAACCCCGAGGCGCTAGCACAAGCGCTTAAGAAAAAAGGGTTCGATTTTGATGTGGCAAGATTCATAGAGTTAGATGCCAAGCGTAAATCAGCCGATGTCTCCTCGCAAAACTTACAAGCCGAGAAGAAAAAAGCATCCAAGCAAATTGGTCAATTTATTGCTCAAGGTCTAAGCGTGGATGAGGCGAAAGCAAAAGTGTCCCAAGTTTTGGCTGAAATTGACAGCAAGCTTAGCGCAGAAGTTGATCAGGCCAAATCTATTCAAGATGAGCTTAATACCATCTTAATGGCCACACCTAATGTGCCAGACGACTCTGTGCCGTTTGGTAAAGATGAAGACGACAATATTGAAATTCGTGTATGGGGCGAGCCTCGTGAGTTTGATTTTGAAGTCAAAGATCATGTTGATGTTGGTCAGGACAATGGCGGTTTAAACTTCGAAGTTGCTGCAAAATTAACCGGCTCTCGGTTTGCGGTTATGCAGGGTCAGATTGCTCGTATGCACCGCGCATTGATTCAATTGATGCTAGATACTCACTCACAAGAACACGGTTACGTTGAAACTTACGTGCCTTACATGGTGAACGCAGATAGCTTAAAGGGGACTGGTCAACTCCCTAAATTTGAGGAAGATTTATTTAAAATCCCATTCAATGACACTCATTACTACCTTATTCCTACGGCTGAAGTTCCAGTAACGAACCTTGTACGTGATGAAATCGTTGACGCCAAAGAACTGCCAATGAAATTTACCGCACATACGCCGTGCTTCAGAAGTGAAGCGGGCAGTTATGGTCGTGATACTCGTGGCATGATTCGCCAACATCAATTTGAAAAAGTTGAGTTAGTACAAATGGTGAAGCCAGAAGACAGTGATCAAGCTCTTGAGCAGCTGACGTCTCATGCAGAGGTAATTCTACAAAAGCTAGAGCTTCCTTACCGCTTGGTTCAGTTATGCGGTGGTGATCTGGGTTTCTCGGCCACTAAAACGTATGACTTGGAAGTATGGTTGCCTGGCCAACAGAAATTCCGCGAAATTTCCTCGTGCAGCAATATGGGTGATTACCAGGCACGCAGAATGCAAGCTCGCTGGCGCAACCCTGAAACAGGTAAGCCAGAGTTACTGCATACTCTTAATGGTTCAGGCTTGGCTGTAGGCCGCACTCTAGTGGCCATTCTTGAAAACTACCAGCAAGCGGATGGTCGAATTCAGGTGCCTGAAGTACTTAAACCTTATATGAATAACCTTGATTACGTTGGCTAAAATGGAATTTTTACCGCTGTTCTTTAGCTTTAAGGGCCGATCGGCCTTAGTGGTGGGTGGTGGTGAAGTCGCTTTGAGAAAAGTGGCTTTACTGGTCAAGGCTCAAGCCAAAGTGATTGTTGTCAGTCCTGAAGTGCATAATGACATTGAAGCCCTTGTTTCCACGAGCGGGGGCGAGGTCAAGCTCAAGACATTTGATCCTGGCGATGTTTCAAATATGAGTCTCGTGATTGCCGCCACCAATAATGTGGAAGTGAATACAGCGGTAGCCAATCAAGCTCATAATCTTAATATTCCAGTGAATGTAGTTGACCAACCTAAGCTTGGTAACTTTATTTTCCCTGCCATTGTTGATCGCAGTCCAATTATCGCAGCAGTAAGTTCTGGAGGCAGCTCTCCTGTTTTAGCTCGCCTTTTAAGAGCCAAGCTAGAAACAGTTATACCTAGTAGTTACGGGCGTCTTGCTTTATTGGCAGAAAAGTACCGTACGAAAGTTAAGCAAAGTTTCGCACATATTAACCTGCGCCGAGGGTTCTGGGAGCGAGCGTTGACCGGGCCCATAGCTGAGCTGGTCTTTGCTGGCAAAGAGCGTGAAGCTGAAGCCCTTATTAATGAAGAGCTTGATAATAAGGAGCCGGTAAAAAAAGAGTTGGGTGAGGTCTATTTAGTCGGGGCCGGCCCAGGTGACCCAGACTTACTGACTTTTAAGGCGTTACGTCTTATGCAGCAAGCGGATGTGGTTCTTTTTGATCGCCTAGTAAGCAAGCCAATACTAGAGCTATGTCGACGTGATGCCCATATGGTTAACGTGGGTAAAGCGCGATCCGATCATCTTGTGCCTCAAGAAGGCATTAACCAGCTATTGGTCGACTACGCAAAAAAAGGGCACCGTGTGTTGCGCCTCAAAGGTGGCGACCCCTTCATATTTGGTCGTGGCGGTGAGGAGATTCAAGAGCTAACTGATCATGGTGTGCCATTCCAGGTTGTCCCTGGTATAACGGCTGCGGCCGGGTGTTCAAGTTATGCAGGTATTCCTTTGACGCATAGAGATTTCGCTCAATCTGTTCGTTTTGTCACCGGTCACCTAAAAAACAACACAACAGATCTTCCTTGGTCTGAGTTGGCATACACAAATCAAACCATTGTTTTTTACATGGGCTTAATGGGCCTGCCTATTATATGCTCAAAACTTATCGAGCATGGGATGTCGCCTGACATGCCAATTGCCCTGGTGCAAAAAGGCACAACGCCGGAACAAAAGGTCATTGTTGCCACTCTTGGTACCATGGTTAAAACCCTTGAATCTCAGACAGTTAGCGCGCCTACATTGATTATTGTGGGTGAGGTGGTGTCTTTGCATGATAAGTTGAAATGGTTTGACCCCAATCAATCACTTATGCGCAATATCGATTAGACCTTAGCGGTTCTTTGTCTATGCTTATATTAAGCAAGGATAGGCAATAGAGCTGAGGTCTAAATGAATCCATTAAATCGTGTTTCCATAAAAGCCAAGATTTTGGTTATTCCCGCAATCGCGGTGCTTGGCTTTATCGCTAGTTTGGCTGTCAATTCCAGCATAAATAGCGATAACTCTGAGCGGTTAGCGAAAATACAAGACCTGTATTTCCCCGTCGTACAATCTAGCCGAGAAAACATTGTCCGCATTAATCGAACTGAAGAGCTACTCAATACGGCCGTAAGTACCGGCGAAAGTGACATGGTTGTATCTGCCAAACGAACATTTTCTGAGTTGATCGAAAAAATCGGAGAGCAAAAAAAGCTCTGGCCAGAGCAAAAGTCCTACCTCAATAAATTGGAAGTGGATACTCGTGCCTATTTTAATGTGGCTTTAACGCTGTCTGAAGGCATGGTTAATGGCAATCTGGACCCAGGAAAAATACCTGAGCTTGTTCAGAGTATGAACGATAAGCTGGCTGTCACTAAAGAAGAGCTAGATAAGTTCAATAAAACAGCCTTAGAGGCATTTAACCGAACAGTTGAGGCATCCAATAAAGCCACTGATGACGCCCTTGCAGTGACATTAACATTAAGTGTGAGCGCGATCTTAATTATCATACTTATAAGTGCAAGTAGTGTGATCCTAATTACTCGCAATTTAAGCCTAATGCTTGAATCCCTTAAGGATATAGCAAGTGGTGAAGGGGACTTAACCAAACGTATTGAGCAAACCAGTAAAGATGAAATCGGCGATCTCGTTTACTGGTTCAACTTATTTATGAAAAAGCTCCACGGCAGTATAGATCAGGTGGTTAATTCAATCACCCCGCTTGCTACTGTCTCTAATGACTTGGGTGATATGACCACTAAAACTGGCCAGATTACGGACCAGCAAAGTCGTGCTACCGATGAGGTGACCCGTTTTGTGGATGATATGTTTAGTAGTGTGCAAAACGTTGCACAAAATGCTTCAAGTGCCGCCCATGCTGCGCAAGAAGCGGACACTGAAGCCAAAGCGGGGCGAGCGGTTGTTACACAATCGGTTCAATCTATTAACGACCTGGCAACTGAAGTTGAGCGGGCTGCACAGGTTATCGGTAAATTAGAAACCGACACCGAAAATGTTGGTACCATCCTAGATGTGATTAAAGGGATTGCTGAGCAGACGAACCTTTTGGCATTAAACGCAGCCATTGAGGCTGCTAGGGCCGGCGAGCAAGGCCGAGGGTTTGCAGTGGTTGCCGATGAGGTAAGGACGCTAGCGTCACGTACTCAAGACTCGACACAAGAGATTCAGCGAGTTATTGAGGAACTGCAGACAGCAGCAAGAAGTGCAGCAGAAGTGATGTCTCATAGTCAGGAACAGGCTAAAAACAGCGTTGAGCAGGCGGCCAAGACCGATAATTCATTGGCTACCATTACTGAGAAGGTGGGCTCTATTACTCGGATGAATACCGAAATAGCAGCCGCAACAGGCGAGCAGGAAAAAGTCAGTAACAATATTAAAACCAACGTTGAGGGTATTCGCGTAAATGCTGAGGCGGCGGTTAAAAATGTTCAGGAAGTGGGTGCCGCTAGCGAGTCATTGTTAGAGATCTCGAACAATTTAAGAACAATTACAGGTCAATTTAAAGTTTAGTTCCCTTTCAGGGGTTGTAATCTACAACCCCTTTTACTTCGTGAAACATCAAAATCTTCTAATCTTGAACTTTCTTTATGAAAATGGCTCTCATTAAGGCTGTTTTCAGGTATCCTATGGTTCAATAATATTACAGATAATTTAAGGCTATTACTTTATGGTTCACACCGGTTTTCGTCAGCTTCGAACCAAAGAAATTCAATCTTTAGGTGTTCGCGTTGAAGAGTATGAGCACATCAAAACGGGTGCTGTTCATTACCACTTAGCCGCTGAGAATGATGAGAATGTCTTTCTTGTTGCACTTCGAACGATGCCAATGGACTCAACCGGTGTTGCTCATATTTTAGAACATACTGCTTTATGCGGAAGCAAGAATTATCCGGTTCGTGACCCATTTTTCATGATGATTCGTCGGTCACTAAATACCTTTATGAATGCTTTCACTTCTAGTGATTGGACGGCTTACCCGTTTGCCTCAAAAAACAAGAAAGACTTTAATAACCTGTTAAGTGTTTATCTTGATGCTGTCTTTTTTGCCACTCTCAATGAACAAGATTTTGCTCAAGAAGGGCATCGCTTAGAGTTTGAGAATCCTTCTGACCCTTCATCGCCCTTACAATTTAAAGGGGTTGTATATAATGAGATGAAAGGAGCCATGAGTAGTGTGACCAGTCAGTTATGGCAAGCTGTTAGTAAGCATTTATATCCAACCAATACGTATCATTTTAACAGCGGCGGTGAGCCTGAGAGCATTCTCGATCTAAGTTACACCGATTTGAAATCCTTTTATAAAGCGCATTACCACCCAAGTAATGCAATCTTCATGACGTATGGCGACATACCTGCTGCTGAGCACCACGTTAAATTTGAAGAATACCTTGAACAATTTGATAAGAGCGAGCATCGAATTGAGGTGGATGATGAAAAGCGGTATTACGCACCAGTAAGAGCGGAAGAGTACTATGGCCATAATGAACTCGAAAACAAAACCCATCATGTAATGGGGTGGCTTTTAGGTCATAGCACAAACCTTGAGGAGCAATTAGAAGCTCATTTTTTATCTAGCCTACTCTTGGAAAATAGTAGTTCTCCACTAATGCTGGCCCTAGAAACAACCGACCTGGCTTCTTCTCCTAGTCCTTTGTGTGGACTTGAAGACTCAAACAAAGAGATGGCCTTTGTCTGCGGGGTTGAAGGAAGCACTGAAGAGAATAGAGACGCAGTTGAACAACTAATTTTAAACACCTTAGAGCAAGTTGCTAAAGATGGCGTTAGCGAAACTCAAGTTGAGTCTGTACTGCATCAACTTGAATTAAGTCAGAGAGAAGTTGGTGGTGATGGCTATCCGTATGGGTTGCAAATTATTTTATCTGCTATTTC
>NYTP01000042.1 GCA_002683575.1 Bermanella sp. | reverse complement strand
GGATCGTTCTGAAAAAATGGTGCAGGTCTTGTTAGCAAAAAACCTTGAATCAGTGCAAGCATTCGCCTGTGATTTAACTGCACACAATGTCGATCAGTTTACTGCGTTGCATCAAGGTTTTGATTTGATTGTCGCGTCGTCTGTCTGTGGTTTTCTTGATGATTTTGATGGCACCTTGAATGTATTAACCTCTTTATTGAAACCAAAAGGGCTGTTTATTCAATGGGATTGGATGCGCAGCGAAGTCGAGCTAGACTCAGGTTTTGATGCTCAAAACCTAACGCCCATTTATCAACGAGCAGGTTTGACCCCCATTTCTATTGGGGAGGCGTTTTCCCTATCAACGGATCAAGGGGCTTTAGCTGCGGTGATGGGGGTTGCGCAAAAATAAATTAAATATAGGTAACTTTTGAAAAATTAAACGCAGTAATACAACATAAAAAATGCCGGTTATTACCGGCATTTTTTTGCTCTTTATTTAAAGAGGCCAGACTGTACTGCCATCGACTGATAGCGGAGTTTTATCTAAGCCTTTGCAAAATCCATTGCCGGTTGAGGCGTAAAACGTTTCGCTCATGGCCGGTAAGCTTAACGCGGCCACTTGGGCACTGGCCTGTGTGCCTGCTGGGAATCCCCACATGGTTAAGTACTGGCGCATATCTAACTGAGTCACTTTAGATAAAGCGATATTCAGCCAGTCATTATTATTTAATGCGCCAGCCTCTGTGCGATTAAAATTGCTAAAGCCTAGGGCGTCTTTTTTGTTCGCCCAATTTTCATCATTACGAGTGGCCTGCCAAAATTCACGTTCCATAATATGCAAGCGTGGCAATAACATCCAACCATCGCTTAATGTGCCCTTGTCTTGGGCCGCCATCATCATTTGAATATACATGGCCGCACCATAACTCCAGCTATTCAGTTCTTTGTTCTCAATGAAGGCAACGGGGTCGGCTTCCTTACGACTGTCATTTAAAATATTAAACAGGGCTTCAAACGGTAAAGATTGGCAGCTTGGGTCTTTGCCGGTATCAAGGAAGTAATGATATTTGCTGTGATAAGAATAAAAGTTAGTGGTGGAGTGTCCTTCCCAATTACCAAAGCGGAATTTGCCTTTTTCTAAGCCGTGGCCCAGTTCGTGAATATCGCCGTGGCCGATTGGTGAGAAGTTCCAGCCGGCATCATAAGGGTTACCCGAGCAGCCCCAGCCACACGTTGGTTGGTCGGCATTCATGTGTTTAACGATATCAATGTTTTGTACGTCAAAACCGTTGGTATCGGCAAAGTCATGGACTTCTGCCATCACATCAATACCCGGGCCCTCAAAGCCTGCTAAGACGTGCGGTAAGTTAGAAACATAACGTTCTGTGGCCAGTGCCATGTCGGCAGCGGTACTGCCCCAGTCCGTCATGGACTTGCGCATTTTTTCAAGTTGAGAGTGCACCTCAAAACCGGATGTGGATAATTCAGCCCAATCAAACTCACCGGCATTTAAGCGCGCTTCAAATTCGGCGTTGTCTTCTGCGCCATTCCAATAAGGGTGTAGCCCGATGTTTTCTATTTCAAAACTCACGGCTTGATCATTGGCATCAAAGAAAATTTGAAGTGGGCCGCCATAAGGTGATGTAAATGAAAGGGTTTGGCCGTTAGCAATGGGGATTTGTGTACTTTGCAAATATTTGGGGCGGTTATAAGCATTACCGGTTGCAAACCAATGGGTTGACGCGGCGCGCTGGCTATTAACGGCGACCTTGGTATTGACTGGGCTGTTATCGGTACGGGTAATACGAACAGTTTGACCAGGGATAACATAAACCCCAGCGCTACGAAAATGTCGTTTACTGATGAGATTAACGGTTTGGTTCACGGGTGTAATATGTGAGAAATCCGTGCGGCTAAAATTCCCCAGGTCTGCTTGTACTGGGTTCATACTGCGATAGTTATACACCGACATATCGGCGTAAATGGATTGAATAAATTCATTAGCGTCTGTGGTGTCTCGACCCATTGGAAACACAACCTGTTGACGATAACGGTCGCCTAATAACACAAGTAGTTTTTCTAATTGATACTCATTAGGGTGATCAAAAATATTAATGTGCTGACGGTCAAGGTTACTCATCATGTTACGCACGTGCGTGGCTCCATTCATAAAGTCACGATTGAAATGGGTAACCGTTGAACAGTTTTCACCCTCACACTGGTTGAAATTAAATTTTGTTTGAGCCGATAACGTGTTGAGCATGGCCTGAATGTCACGAACATACGGCGGGGCTTGATTAATGTGCTGACGCATATCTTGCGCCTTAAGATAATATTTTGACCAATAGTTATCGCCGTTATAGCTCACATTAAAATGTTCAAATAATTCACGTCCTAATTCAGTGATACCGCCATCATTATGGGTGTACATCACGCCGATGCCATTGTCTTGCGCCGCTTTAATGGCCGCTAAAATTTCAGGATTAAGTTGCTCACTGCCATTGACTTGAGAAACAATTAAGACATCTGTGTCTTGTGTTAAACACAAGCCCAATTGCTCACCGTCACAAGCGCCTTTATCGTTATATTTAACCTTGTCACTAAATTGCGTGTCTAACCAATTGCGTGTGGCGGTGCGATCTGGGAAATAATAGCTGTCACTCATTTGTGCAATGACGACGTTTAAAGGTGACTCATTAAAATTGTTACGGGCAGATAGCCACTCTAAGCTGTTCATAAGTAGTTGGTTCATTTGATCATTAACTGAACCATCAAAGCGTTGCGTCGTGCGCATAGGGCTACTACCCAGAATAAGATAACGAGCCTTATCATCGCGTCCAATAATCGCAAGCTCGGTCGAGCCTGCAGTTGAACTGTGGCTAGCATCACTGATAAGCAAGCTATCGTTATAGCCAAATTTAGATCTTAGTTTGGCTGAGTCATGACTTGGGTCCCAATGAATGGCAGTTAAGCTGGTTTGATCATTGCGGGCGCTGCCGTCTGGGTTTAGCTGCAATAGTTTCGCTTTAATAGCTAGGTACGCTTTGCGTTGTGTGTTAATGGTCGTGATGACACCATTTTGCAGTTCAACATCGCTTACCTCGCTGGCATCACCACTGGCAATGGCTTTTTCTGTCGCTGGGCTTAATGGAATCTCTTGGGCTGCTTTTTTTACGTTATCCCCGCCCGATCCGCCACCGCAAGCAGCAAGTAGTGCAATTAAACTGAAAGCGAGAGTTCGCTTAAATAGGGTGTGATTCATTGTTAGCCATATCGTGATGTAAATTGGCCGTGGATAATACACAGATCGTGATATGAAATAGGGAATGAGTTGGCAAAACGGAGCGTTTTAACTTAAAAAGCCGAATAATTATTCATTGAATTGGGTGTGTTGATAAACTAAAAGCATTTGCGCATGTGTGATTGCACATGCGCAATTTTTTAAGTGATGGTTTAAGTGATTATTTAAGTATTGGAATTTAAGAAATTAAGAATTTCATGGGTCAGCCACTTAGGACACTCAACCGCTGTCATATGGCCACAGTCTGGGTTGTGTGCATGGTAAACATTCGGAATATTGTGTAAAAAATATTGGCTGGTTTTACAAAAAATATGATCAAGTTCGGCGGTGATGACCAAGGTTGGGCAAACGATGCTTTGCAGGCCCGCTAGGTGGGGGTCTTTATCTTGATAAAATTCGCGCACAAACGACCCAATGCTTTTACCGTCTCCGTCTTGCATGATCTTTAGGCATAAATCAAATAGTTCGTCAGAATTTTCAGCAGCACCGACCCCTGCGAACAGCGGGCCTAAATTCAGTTTTAACCCCTGGATAATCATAGGCCAACTAAAATTTTCAAAGCTGCTGGCTAATGCGGCCATGGCAGCTTGATTGGCAATATCCGGTAAATTACTAAATTGTGTGGATGGGCTGGTATTGCATAAAATCAAAGATAACAGGCGGTTGTGTTGTGCGATATTAGCATCGTTTGCATAGTGCATCGCATAGCGTGAGGCAATCATACCGCCGGTGCTATGACCCATTAAATGAAACTGGTCTAACCCTAAAAAGTCAGCAAAGGCATTTACATCTTCGACACAGGTTTCAATGTTGTAGTTTTTAGGTTCGCCAGCAATGGTGGTTAAACCATGGCCACGGTAATCCAAAGCAATGACACGGTAATGCTGGGCTAATGTTTCACTGACCCCGGTTTTCATCCAGTAGGCACTGTGTTGGGATAATCCATGCAACGCAATGATGGGCTCCCCTTGGCCTATTTCTTCGTAGTGAAAGGTGACGTTTTTATGTTGAAAGCTTGGCATAAGTCGTATCACTTAGTGAATGAATAGTCTGACTATTACGAAGTTTGCCGGTAAGGTCAAATAACCATGATGAATACTGATTTATTAATCAACAGAATGCTTGGGCTAAACGGGAAGGGGAATATAGGCGTTAAATACGGGGTTCGTGGCGTGATAAACGCCACGAACCCACGCTTGAATTATCTTAACTTTTCTAGCATCAAGTAATACCACATACCCAGAGCAAGAAATTGATTACCAATCCATTCGCTACCAGGAATACGAATATGTTTGCAATTGGCAAACGTATCATAGTCTTTCATTTGTCCGGTGATGGCATTGGCCATAATTTCACTGACAATATGGGTCAATGCAATGCCGTGACCGGAATAGCCTTGTGCATAAAATACGTTGTCAGAAAGTTTACCTAGCTGCGGAATACGATTCACCACAATGCCCATCATGCCAGACCACTGAAAATCCACTTTTACACCTTTTAAACGCGGGAAGGTTTTTTCAATGGCAGGGCGCAGCTCAGCATCAATGTCGCGACTTTCACGACCCGAGTAGTTAGCACCACCCCCAAATAACAAACGTTTATCGGCGGTTAAACGATAATAGTCTAATACAAAACGGCAATCGTAAACGGCCACATCTTTCGGGTTAATTAAATCCGCTACTTCATCACCCAGTGGCTCGGTGACCACCAAACCTCCGGCGGCTGGAAAAATTTTACCGCTCATCTTTAAACGCTCAAGGCGATGATACGCGTTGCCCGCTAGCATTACCGTGTTGGCGGTGACGCAGCCTTTTTGAGTAAATACCTTGGCGGGTTTACCGGCTTTGTTATTACCGTGATCAATGTCGATCACTTCGCTGTTTTCAAAAATCAGTGTGCCCAGAGATTCGGCTGCGCGCGCTTCGCCTAAGCACAGGTTTAAACTGTGCAAATGCATATTCTTTTTGTTGTAGATGCCGCCATGGTAAATGTCGGTTTCTAAAAATTCATTCATGCGCTCACGTTCAACAAATTCCACGTCGCTTTCCATGCCGTGGTCTAGGCATTCTTGATAGTTAGCGCGCAGTTCAGGTAAGTGACTGGGTTTGTATGCCGTGTGCAGGTGGCCAAACTTTAGATCGCAGTTTATGCCGTATTTTTCAATGCGGTTTTTAATGATATCGTGGCCATGAAAGCGCAGATGCCAGATAAAATCATCCACATCGCTGCCCAAGGTTTTACGCATTTGTTTGCGCATGGCTTCATCACCAGACAGGCTCCCCGTGACCTGACCGCCATTACGGCCCGTTGCCCCCCACGCGACTTTTTTAGCTTCAATGACGGCAACTTTCAGGCCGCGTTCAGCTAACTCAAGCGCAGTATTAATCCCCGTGAAACCGCCACCCACAATGGCCACATCCACACGGACATCCCCTTCAAGCTCTGGGTAGTCGCTGTCTTGGTTCATCGTGGCGCTGTAGTACGCCGGACATCTTTGTGCCGTCATGATCGACCTTCTGATTCTATTTTGTGATTACACCATTCTGGGGGACAGACAGGGTGCTGGCTATCGGGTCGAGTAGGTATTGATTTTTCAAAATAATACCCACTAGGTTAAGGCTTAGTTGATTCAACCGAGGGTTTTGATGGCTCACGCTCATT
The DNA here is from genome assembly GCA_002683575.1 of Bermanella sp. Lineage (GTDB taxonomy): Bacteria > Pseudomonadota > Gammaproteobacteria > Pseudomonadales > Oceanobacteraceae > Bermanella. The sequence continues at coordinate 6,897 of NYTP01000042.1, read as the reverse complement.
GGCATCGTCTTGTAATACCTGACTGAGTTCACGTAAGCCTTTTTTCACGGCAATGCCGTACTGCTTGTCATCCCCCCAAACTTCGGCCAATTTACGCATGTTCACTTCATCATGCTCTTCAAATAGTTGCCCCGCCCGCTGAGCATCGCTTTCGGACTTACCTAATAATTGTAGTGCGTCCACCCCTAGGTGTAATGCTGAGTCAAAGGTTTCTCTGCGCAGGCCATCTATCTTGGTTTGCATAATGGCGTAAGCGTGGCTGCGATCAATGGCTCGGGCGAGTATTTTCAAATGGGGAAAGTGCTTTTGTGCGGTGGCAATGATATCTAGGGTTTTATCGGCTTCATCCACGGCGATCACTAATAATTTGGCTTCGCGGGCACCCGCAGCCTCTAACAGTTCGCTGCGTGCGGCATCACCATAATAGACCTTATTACCAAAGCGGCGCACCAAATCCACTTGCCCTGGGCTGTGATCCAGTATGGTGAGGTTGTAGCCTTGAGCAATTAGCAGTCGCCCGATGATCTGCCCGAAGCGTCCGTAACCCGCCAGTATGACGTGCTCGGCACTATCGAGGTTGCTATCTTGCTCAGGTTTGGCTTGCTGCCCTTGGCGAGTGTAGTACCTCTCATAAGCCACCAATAGTAAGGGCGAAATCAACATAGAAAGGGCCACCACCACAGTAATCGTATTCACCAGCGCATCATCGAATACGTTGAATTGTCGTGCACTGCTGGCCAGTACAAAGGCGAATTCGCCACCTTGTGCCAGCGCCAAGGTAAACAACATGCCCTGTGAACGGCCCATACTGGAAAGGCCCGCCACCAAGGCGAGTACCAAAATTTTCACCAGAATCAGAGCCACAACCGACACCGTAATAAAGACCGGTTCATTGAGCAGCAATTCAAAGTCGATACTGGCGCCCACGGTAATAAAAAACAGCCCCAGTAATAAACCTTTAAACGGCTCAATATCCACTTCAAGTTCGTGGCGGAACTCGTTATCGGCCAACACCACGCCCGCTAAAAAAGAGCCCAGAGCCGGTGAGAGTCCAATGGCCTGCATGAGCACGGTAATGGCCACCACAATAAATAATGCAAATGCCGTAAAAATTTCCCGCATGCGGGTTTCAGCAATAAAACGAAAGAAGGGAGCGGCTAAGAACTTGCCACCTAAAATAATCGCTAGAATGGTCGCGGTAGTAATGACCACTTGCAACCAAATCGGCAAGTGGCTAATTAAACTATCATGGATACCCGCATTGTTAACCACTTCGCCCACGGCCAATAATGGCAGTAATGCCAAGATAGGAATGACCGCGATATCTTGAAACAACAATACCGAAAAACTATTGGCACCGGCTTGGGTTTTTAACAAACCTCGCTCAGTTAATGATTGCAACACAATCGCCGTCGAAGACAGCGCCAAGGTTAAACCAATGGCCAGGCTCACTTGCCAAATAAAATCACTGGCCAGCATCACTAATGCGGTGATCATGGCGGCTGTGAGAATCACCTGCAAACCACCCAGGCCTAAAATGGGTCGACGCATTTGCCACAAGCGCGACGGGCGTAGCTCTAAGCCCACTAAAAATAGCATCATCACCACACCAAATTCAGCAAAGTGCATGACCTGGGTTTGGTCGCCAACAAGATGAAACACATAAGGGCCAATTAATACCCCTGCAATTAAATAGCCCAGTACAGAACCCAAGCCTAAACGCTTGGCAATTGGCACCGAAATAACAGCCGCAAATAGATAGATGAGTGCGCTTACGAGCATGGGATGGCCTTTTATCACATTAAGGGTTTAAGTGTAGCGAAAAAAACACAAAGTCTTTAGTAAATGTCCGTAATTAGGCTGGGAAAAACTATCCTGTCTTGTATGCTGTGCGCCCCAAATAAAAATCATTAAAGGATTAATAATGAAACACCTACCATTGGCACTTGCCTTTGTCGCATTACCAACGCTTGCAGCACCACAACTAGCATCAGAAATTAAAGAGGGTGATGTTTGGCTTAAAGCAGGATTTAATCAGTCGGATTCTGAATTGGAATTAATTAACCCCAATGGAGGATCAAACATGGTAATTGATTCATCTTCAGATACATTTGGTTTTAGTAGTTTGGCGGCTATCAAAACAGCTTCTGATTTTACTCCTCTAGTTGGTATTTCTTTCCAAACTGCAGAAGGTGATGAAGAAGAAAAAGTGAAGATGTTTGGTGCATCAGTTGGTTTTGTTAAAACGTCAGCCAGTCAAAAAAATATTGGGATGGTCGTTAATTATAATCATAGCGATAATGCAGATGAATCGAGAGGTTTTTTTGATATTAGTGCCGCGTTTCAGACCAGTGATGTGCTAAGTAAAAACTATAATGAGTTAGCTTTAATTTTTGATATACCAAAGGATGAAGGGGGAATAGAAGGCGGAAGATCATTNACTGTTGTGAATAACCTAAAGATTTCTGCCAATGATATGGTTGATTTTATTGCGTCGGCTTCTTTGNGCCTNACGGGAGATATGACTCTAGTTGAAAATGATATTACAATTGATTATGACCCTTCTTTTGGTTTNTCTGGTNAGCTTGCCGTGAACTTAGCCCCTCAGTTCACGTTAAACTTTGGTCTAGCTAAAATATTTGGCGGCGCTACGTATCGAGATCGTTTGGGTGATGAACTTGATGCAGACATTGAAGCAACGATTGTTAGTGCCAATCTAGTTAGTCGCTTTTAGTCACCAGCTTTAGGGTGGGCACGGCCCACCCTAAATCAAGTTGTCGGGCAGTGCCCGACCTGCCGGTGACTTTAATAAACTTCTTTTTTCTTCCCCGCTTTACCATGCACCCAGCTATACAAGATCGGCAAAACAAATAAGGTTAATAACGTAGACGATACGATGCCGCCAATCACCACCGTGGCTAATGGCCGTTGCACTTCTGCGCCGGTGCCGGTATTTAATGCCATGGGCACAAATCCTAAACTTGCCACTAATGCCGTCATTAATACTGGGCGCAAACGAATGACCGCGCCTTCCATAATAGCTCGGGCTAAGTCTCCCATTTCGAAAAAACGCTGACGAATAAACGATAACATGACCAAACCGTTCAGTACCGCAATACCACTTAACGCAATGAAACCAACGGCTGCAGAAATCGACAATGACATGCCAGTAACCCACAAAGCCAGAACGCCACCGGTTAATGCAAACGGAATGGCGCTAAAAATAATTAAAGCGTCTTTTATGGAATTAAACGCCATAACCAATAAGCCCAAGATTAATAATAAGGTTAAAGGCACCACGATACTTAAACGTTGGCTGGCCGATTGCAGTTGCTCAAAGGTGCCTGCGTACTCCAACCAATAACCGGCTGGGATATCTACGTTTTGGTTGATGGTTTGTTTGGCGTTTTGCACAAACGAGCCTAAGTCCACACCGCGAATATTGCTGCTCACAATAATACGACGCTTACCTTGTTCACGGCTGATTTGATTCGGCTGAGGGCTCAGTTCGATGTTAGCCACTTCATTGAGCGGTACATACTCGCCATTGTCTAATACAATGGGTAAGTTGTTCAGTTCGTTAATATCGTTACGTAATATTTCCGGTAAGCGCAGCACGATATCAAATCGTCGGTCCCCTTCGAAGATTAGCCCCGCTTGTGTACCCGAAATAGCCGCAGCCAATACTGATTGAATTTGGCTGAGGTTCAATCCATATTGCGCCAGCGCTACTTTATCCGGCACGATGCTTAACATGGGCAAACCAGTGACTTGCTCGATGCGGGCATCGGCGGTACCGGGTAAGGTTTGTATTTGGCTTAATACCGCTTGTGCTTGTTGCAGAAGAATCTCTAAGTCATCGCCGTAAATTTTAATGGCTAAGTCCGATCGAACCCCTGAAATTAATTCATTAAACCGCATTTGAATAGGCTGGGTGAATTCGTAGTTATTGCCAGGTAAGTGGGCAATGGCTTGCTCAATCTTTTCACTCACTTGGTTTTGCGTAAGGGAAGGATTAGGCCATTGCTCTTTTGGTTTTAACATCACAAAGGTATCGGCCACATTGGGCGGCATAGGGTCAGTGGCCACTTCGGCTGTGCCGATTTTTGAAAACACGGTATTGACTTCAGGTATCAAACGGATTTCTTTTTCTAATTGGGTTTGCATGGCAACCGCTTGCTCGATACCGGTGCCGGGCGTGCGCATGGCATGCAAGGCAATGTCGCCTTCTTTTAATTGTGGAATAAACTCTGACCCTAATGTGGTGGCCAGGTAAACACAACATAAAACCAAGGTGATGGCACCAGTCATCACCAAGCGAGGAAAGGCCAATGCCCATTGCAAAGCCTTCTTATAACCTTGCTGACTTTTAACCATGGCCACGTTTTCTTTTTCTTTAACCTGGCCTGTCATAAACAAGGCAATCATGGCGGGCACCAAAGTAATGGATAAAACGAGCGCGGTGAGCAGCGCCAGGACCACGGTGGCGGCCATGGGGTGAAACATTTTGCCTTCGACACCGGTTAATGAAAAAAGCGGAATGTAAACCAAGGTAATAATTAACACACCAAATAAACTGGGGCGAATCACTTCGTTGGTGGCATCAAACACAATGTTTAACCGTTCTTTTTTGGTTAAGTAGCCGCTTTTTAGTTGTGATTGAGCTTGGGATAAGCGCCGTGTTGTATTTTCAACGATGATCACGGCACCATCCACGATCAAGCCAAAATCAAGCGCGCCTAGGCTCATTAAGTTTGCCGATACGCCAGTGCGCACCATGCCAGTAATGGTGCCTAGCATAGCAAGTGGAATCACCGCGGCGGTGATCAATGCCGCACGAATATTTCCCAATAATAAAAACAAAACAGCTATAACCAGTAACGCCCCTTCGATTAAATTTTTCTGTACCGTTGCAATGGCTTTTTCAACCAGAGTTGTACGGTTGTATACCACATCTAACGTGATGCCTTGTGGCAAACTTTTTTCAATCTCTTTTAAACGTGCAGTGGCATTAAGTGCCACTTCACGCGAGTTTTCACCGGCGAGCATCATGGCTGTTGCGATAACAGTTTCTTGTCCATTTTGTGTGGCCGCGCCGGTACGCAGTTCTTTACCGATTGCCACATCGGCTACATCACGAATGAACACAGGGCTGCGCTCAAAGGTTTTAATAATCACATTGTCTATGTCCTGGGTGGTTTTTAATTGCCCTGGTATGCGCACTAATAATTGCTGGCCATTGGTTTCAATAAAACCGGCCCCTTGATTTTGGTTACTATTAATTAGTGCTTGGTGAATGTCTGCCATGCTGACATCAAGGCTAAGCATTTTTTCTGGCCAGGGTGTCACATGATATTGTTTTTCATAGCCACCAATGGCGTTTACTTCAATAATGCCTTGGACCAATGACAGTTGCGGTTTAATGATCCAGTCTTGGATTTCACGCAAGGCGGTGATGTCGTAGGGGGCTCCATTTTCTTGTTGGGCATCTTCGTGTGCTTGAATGCTGTACATGAAAATCTCACCAAGCCCGGTGGCAATGGGACCCATGGTAGCTTCAATACCTAAAGGTAATTGCTGATTGACCGAACTTAAACGCTGGTCAATCAAGTTGCGGGCAAAATAAATATCCGTACCCTCTTCAAACACCAGTGTGACTTGGGATAAACCATATCGTGAAAGTGAGCGGCTATAGGCAAGCTTGGGTAAACCGGCAAAGGCGGTCTCTACATTAAAAGTAATACGCTGTTCCACTTCTAAAGGGGAATAACCATCTGCTTGGGTATTAATTTGTACTTGAACATTGGTGATGTCCGGTACGGCATCGATGGGCAGTTTTTGATAATGATAAATACCGGTCACGGTCAAAACCAGTGCCAGCATCATAATAAGTACGCGTCGCTCGATGGAGAAACGCAAAATCCATTCGATCATGTTTGTCTCCTAGTGAACGTGTTCAGCGCCGGCTTTTTCAATATCGGCTTTTATTAAATAACTGTTATCCACCACGTATTCATCGTTGATCGATAAACCACTGATGACTTCACTAAATTGATGATCTTGTAAACCCAGAGTTACGGGACTTGCTGTGTATTCGTTATCGCGTTTAATAAACACCACTGTATTACCTTCTACCTGCTGCATGGCTTGGTTAGGTATACGAATAGCTACGGTTTTACGTTGCGTCACCACATCACCTTTTACCATTACGCCCGCGCGCCAGCCGTGATCATGATTATCTAAACGTACCCGGGCTAACTCATAAGGGCCGCCGGATGTGTTGGGAATAATGTGTGCAATTCGAAACACCTCGTTATCGATGATCACGTCTTGGCCTTGCTTAACGGCCAGCATTTGGTTTGGAAAAATTTTAAATTCCGCCCACAAAATATTGTCATTAAATAATGTAAAAAGTGGTTGGTCTTGAGTGAGTTCACCAGGATTGGCATGGCGTTCAATGATAATGCCGTCAAAGGGCGCATTCACATAATAAGGGTGCAAGCTTTGGTTTGATTCAATGCGCGCCAGCTTCATGCCTTTTTTAACCCTGTCGCCAACACTGGCGTTGACTTGAATAATGGTGCCGTCAAAGCGGGCACCAATATGGCTGATCTGGCTGGGGTCATTGGCCACTTTAGCAAATACTCTACGGGTGGTGGCAATGTCACCTGAGCGGGCCATGGCGGTTTTGATTCCCGATTGCTCAGCGGTCAGTGCATCAATGGTGACGCTGTCACTGTGGCCGTCTTCTTCATGACCGTGTTCATCTTCGTTGTGTTCGTCATGGGCGTGTTGATCGTGATCATGGTCGTTATCACCATGCTCATCGTGCTCATCGTGCTCATCTATTTTGTATTCGTCTTGATGAGGCGATTCATGTTCATGGTCTTGGCCAGC
>NYTP01000041.1 GCA_002683575.1 Bermanella sp. | reverse complement strand
TATCAGATGGACTTAGATTTGTAATGCTATCGGTTTTATTGTCTGTATATAGCTCTGAAAAGCCAGAGTACTTGAATCAAGCATTGATGAGTGTCTGGGATGAGCAAACATTAAAACCTTCTCAGATTGTTCTTGTTCAAGATGGGCTATTACCAAAAGAGCTTTTATCGATTGTAAATAAGTGGGCTGATAGTTTGCCAGATATATTTACGGTGGTATCGTTGACTCAAAATATTGGCTTAGGAGCTGCGTTAAATGAAGGTTTAAAGCATTGCAAATATGATTTGATTGCTAGAATGGATACAGATGATATTGCTTTACCTGAACGATTTGAAAAGCAGGTTGTATTTATGGAAGAGCATCCAGAAATCGCGGCTTCTAGTGCACAACTTGAAGAGTGGGATTCATCTCTTACAAGGTATATCGGTAAGCGACAGCTTCCGCTAGACTCCAGTTCACTTGCGAGTTTTGCTAAGCGAAGGAGTCCTCTTAGTCATCCTTTAGCAATTATTAGGAAGAATGTTCTTCTATCTTTAGGTGGTTACCCTCCGCTTAGAAAGGCTCAAGATTATGCATTATGGAGCTTGATGCTTGCAAAGGGGTATAAGCTTGGGAATATCCCTGATACATTGCTAAAAATGCGGACAGGAAATGAGCTTTTTAAGAGAAGGGGATGGGGCTACCTTAAGGAGGAGCTTCAACTTTTGAAATATCAAAAAGAAATAGGTTTTTTATCTATGAGAGATTACTTCATCAATGTCTTGCTTAAGGCTGTTTTACGTTTATCGCCTGACTTTATTAAGTCATTAGCTTATCGTATAGCAAGGTAATATCACCTTGCCCCAAACCCACTAGCCATAGTCTTAATAGTTTTAACTATAACCACAATATCCAGCCACAAAGAGAGATTCTTCACGTAATAAAAATCGTGAGCAAGCTTCTCTTTGGTTGAATCTTCATCATCGGCATAACCATGGGTTACCTGTGCCCAGCCTGTAATGCCTGGTTTTACAACATGTCGGTATGTGTACAGAGGAATCTTCTGTTCAAATTCTTTTACAAAAGCTTGCTGTTCTGGCCTTGGGCCTATTAAAGCCATTTCACCTTTTATTACATTTATAAATTGAGGGATTTCGTCAATCCGCACTTTGCGAATGAACTTGCCGATTTTTGTGATGCGCGGGTCATCTTCACCAGCAAACTGCGCGCCGTTTGCCTCTGAGTCTAAGCACATGGAGCGCAGCTTGATCATGTTAAATTCTTTGCCACCTTGACCGACCCTGCGTTGAATAAAAAAAGCAGGGCCTTTTGATTCTAGCTTAATAGCAATAGCAAATAACAATACAAGTGGTAGCCATAGTGGGCTGCTTGTGATGATTAAAAGTGATTCTAAAATGCGTTTTGTGCCACGATAAAGCCAGTGAGGTTTTAAGCTGCTGTTTGTTGGTTCTGGCAAGTATTCTAAAGGGCTTTTACCGTTTAGTGATTCATAAACTTGGCTTACGTCATATATTGGGATTTCAAGGTTTGCAGCTCGAGCCAATAGTTGTTGCCAGTCGTTAGGTAGCTTCTCGTGCTGATTAAAGATAATGCCATTCACTTGATCTACGTCTAGCTCTTCTATTGAAGGAGTGGTAAGTAATTTGTAGTGATTTTCTTTGTTGTTGAGTATGTTTTGGTAGCAGCCGAATGGGGTGACTAGGTATAGGTGATTTTTATTTTTATTGCTAATTAGCTTGTGTTGTAGTGCGATCGCGATAGGCAGTAAAACAGCACCAATGGTTAGCATTGTTCTGGAGTATTCTAATCTAAAACTTGTAAAAATGATTGCGTTGGCAGCAATAACTATCAGTAATACGCTTGGTAAGTTTAATAGGGTGCTAGCACCTGGGAAGTTGGACAGCTTATAAAGGCTGTAGCAGCTAATGCTGTATGCAAATGCGCAAGCAATAAGTGAATTTATTAGGTTTGGAGTAAGCGCTTCATTTGCAAATGGGCTGTAGATTGCGCCAATTAAAGCAATAAAGATAGTTGTGTGTATAAGTGCTATTTGAGGCTTGCTGTTAGCTTGGGTTGGCTTATAAAGAGATTGATTCAAACCAGGCCCTATTGTTACGGTATTCATGGAGCTTTCTAATCCTAAGAAAGAGTGGCTCCCCGAACTGGACTCGAACCAGTGACCAATAGATTAACAGTCTACTGCTCTACCAACTGAGCTATCGGGGAACAACTGATGCGTATGTTATTGATTTTGAAACTATTGTCAAGAATAGACTATAAAATAAAGCCTTGCCTGGTGAGTTTGAGCTTTATTTCATACTATGCTTAATTCTAATTAGTTTGGAGGGTTTTGTTTGTGGCCCTTGTTTGTAAATTTGTTAGTATCCGCTTTTTATTTTAGGTGTGTGAAATGAACTCAGTGCTTAGGTCTAAAATTGAATCTAGCCAGTCTGTGAAGGTTTGGGCTCTATTTACTTTATTTTCATTATTTTTAGCCTCGCTTTTAGTTGTGCCGGATATTGCGAAGATCTTTGCTGTTTTGTTGCTGGTCTTTGGTATAGCTGAGGGTGTTAGATTTACTAAGGCTGGTTTTAAACACGGGCTTTGCGCCTCTGATCGCTACCTGGTTTGGGCTTTTGCTGGCTTTTCACTGGTTTCAATAGTCAGCTTTATTTATTGGCCTTATACAAAGGCCGCTCACTATCATTTTGAAGACTATTTGGTTTTTATATTGGTCATTCCTCTTTTTTTGGTGATGCGTCAGGTTAAGTTTAGTTTGTCTCATCTTATTGTTGTGCTTGCTGTTGTGGCGATTGGTCTGGGTTGCCTATCTTTGTATCAATATTGGCACATGAAGACGCAAGGTGGGTTTGTATTTACCTCAGGAAGTAAAATGGCGCAGTTTTGGCTGCGACCTAGTGGGGGGGTGAACCCTATGCGCTACGCGGCTATTAGCTTGATTTTTATGGGGTTTGCTATTAATGCTGCTTTGTTTGTACGCAATAAGTCGGTTGCGTTGAAGGTGTTACTGGCTCTGGCTGTTATAGGTTCTGCTGTTGCTTGTATGTTGACCCAGGTTCGAGGGTCTTGGCTGGCGCTTATGGCTATCCTATGCATCTATATTTTCATGTTGCTTTATATGGGGCTCAAAAAATTGCTGCTTGGCTTTTTGGTTGTGTGTGTAGTTGGTGTTGGTGTGGTTAGTCAGCAATCGCATGTGCAGGACAGACTAGATAGAACTGAGCAATCCTTGCAGCGCTATCTTGAAGGGGACTCCCATACTTCTTTAGGTGCAAGATTAGATATGTTTAAGGCTGCGTGGATTTTAATACAAGAGCGCCCAGTATTTGGCCATGGCTTAAATAGCTATAGTGATAAGGCAACTGAAATTCGCTTGGCCACACCAGGTATGAACCGAGAGGTGGGTAAGTGGAATAACCCCCATAATGAAATACTACAAGTTATGGTCGAAAAAGGCGTAATTGGTCTTGCTACATTTATCGCTATTTTTGCAAGTTGTGCCTATTTGTTTATTTCAGCTTATCGAAATAATAAAGGCAATAACGCTGTTGCTTACTTTGCCTTTGGTGGTTTGATTATTTTGGTGGTGTATTTTATGGCGGGTTTGAGTGTGGCGCTGTTTGAGCATAATGTATTTAATCAGTTTTTTACTATTATGATCTCTGTGTTTGCTGGGCAGGTTTATGCGCATAGGGATGTAAAGAGTGATGAGCAGTCGGTTTCGGGGTATGCTTTAACTGATTGATTTATCATGTTAAATCATGGGGCGCAGAGCGCCCATTTTTAATTGGTGTAATTATTTAATATATTTTTCTAAACTAGGACGTTTGTTGTTTGCTAGTTTGCTGTTTAGTGCTGAGGTGGCTCTGAATTTCACCCTTGGCCAAAACTTGGTTTTGACTGAACGGGCGGATGCTTTATCCATGGCGGTGATATCGCTATCAAATCCTGCGGTGTCTACCAGTTTTGGCTCTATACCAATAATATCTATTTTCTTTTCCCAGTATTGTTGAAGGTCTACGTCCACAGGTCTAAAAAATGGCTGGCTGTTATTAAGTAAGGTTTTAGCACCTTTTAATGAAACCACCTGCCCTGGTGTAGAAATGGGTATTTTGTTGTAATGGGCAACACTGTAACCACTACTTATTTTAGCTGTGGCTTGTATTTTCTTTCGCCCACGTGGGCCAGTGAGCTTGATGTAATCCCAGTCTTTTAGTTGGTCAAGCAGTGAGGGTAATACGTGGAAATCCGCCTCCAGTTTGCAGTCGTCCTCAAGAATAATCGCGTAATCTAGGTTCTCATTGACTATTTTTTGCCATGCTGCACGGTGGCTCATGTAGCAACCAATTTCACCTACTGACATGGTCTTCATGTAGTGTTTTTTGTTCGCCTCTTTGTCGTAGGCTTGTTCAATTTGTTCTTGTGTAAGGTTGCTTCCACGTATAGCTGAAATACGCTCACAGCTGAGCCCTTGTGCTATTAGCTGATCTTCGGCGTTTTTAAATTTATCTGGGCGTTCATCTAGGTTGATGACAAATATCTTGTGGGTCATTATGGGTTGATCACTTGTAAATTTTCCGCAGTTTATCATTGAATATGGCTAAAGTGACACAGTGGTTTGTACTGCTTTTTCACCCGCGGGTGCGGGTTCGTACCTTTTATTTCTAACGGATGTGGATTTGAACGTTTTTCGATCGTATTCCCAAGGCATTTATTTCATTCGCGGATCACGCTGGGCGGAGTTTTTACTGGTTACTCTGCTGCTATAAACAAAAAAAACCGCCTAGGCGGTTTTTTTGTTTGTTAAAAGTGAGTTTTAATATTAACCAAGTGCTTTGGTTAGGCGCTCAACGGCTTTCTGCAGGTTTTCATCACTGGTAGCAAAGCTGATGCGCATGTGGCCCGGAGTGCCGAATGCGCTGCCTGGAACAAGCGCAACGCCTGCTTCTAGTAGTTTTTCAGCTAGGTCGGTATCTGTTTCACAGTTAAGTTTTTTCTGTGCGCCAGAGAAGTCTGGGAATAAGTAGAAGGTGCCGTCACCTTTTAGGCATTCAATGCCGTCGATGGCGTTTAGAGCATCAACCATGTAGTCGTGGCGTGTCTTGAATACCTTAACCATGTCTTGAACACATGCTTGATCGCCTTCAAGCGCAGCTTGTGCGGCCACTTGAGCAATAGACGTTGGGCTAGAGGTGCTCTGGCTTTGAATTTTCTTCATGGATGCAATTAGAGGTTGCGGCCCTGCAGCATAACCAATACGCCAACCTGTCATGCTGTATGCTTTTGATACACCGTTTAATACGATTGTGCGCTCGTATAAATCTGGGTTGGCGGTGACGATGTTATTAAATGGCTCTTCGGTCCATAAAATAGGCTCGTACATGTCATCGGTAGCGATCAATACATCAGGGTATTTACGCAACACAGCGCCCAGTGCTTCTAATTCAGCCTTGGTGTAAGCCATGCCAGAAGGGTTTGACGGGCTGTTGAGTACCACTAATTTGGTTTTAGGTGTGATGGCGGCTTCTAATTGCTCTGCGGTAATTTTAAAGCGCGCGTCCGCGCCTGTCTCAATCACAACAGGTACGCCTTCGGCGATTAATACCATATCAGGGTAGCTCACCCAGTAAGGTGCTGGAATCACTACTTCATCGCCAGGGTTCAGTAATGCAAGGCTTAAGTTAAAGAAGCTTTGCTTACCACCGCAAGAAACCAAAATTTGGTTGGCTTCATAGTTTAAGCCGTTGTCACGTTTGAATTTGTTAATGATGGCTTTTTTAAGATCAGGTGTGCCGTCAACGGCGGTGTACTTGGTAAAGCCTGAATTAATCGCATTAATCGCCGCCGTTTTAATGTGTTCTGGCGTATCGAAATCTGGCTCGCCGGCACCTAGGCCGATGATATCTTGGCCAGCAGCACGCAATTCCGCAGCGCGATTGGTTACGGCTAGGGTAGGTGAGGGCTTAATGCTTTGAACACGATCAGATAGTTGCAGGTTCAAGGCCACATCCTTAACAAAAGAGGGTTTAAAGTAGTGCTTACCCTGTGGGTTTAAGCGGACGTATTCTATCGGAACTTGATAGTTATTGCGAGAATATGTTCACGCTGGGCGTTTTAGGCTGAGGTTTATATNGGTATCTAGGGNNTTGATTTGGGAGGATGTTTTGTNGGTGTGGCATGTTTGTTGGCTTGTTTATCNTGTCCTCCCTNTTCGNTTTGTNTAGTGNAAAAGGTTTGCNGCGGGTTNNTNAGTGAGCTTTGTTGTATTGAGTGGCTGAAGGCTTGGTCTTTAAGCTTTANCTGTGTGATGNGGTGTGCATGATTTCGTATCGAGAAAATTGTATTTGTCACGNCTCGCTCGTAAACTGGCTGGCTTGTGGTTTGGTAGGAGCGGGCTTGCTCGCAAGGGTNTATGTCAAAAGCGTTTGAAGTAAAAAGTAAATACGCCCCGGCGGGTGATCAGCCAAAAGCCATCGAGCAGTTAATGGATGGCCTAAGCTCTGGCTTGGCCCGTCAAACCTTGCTGGGGGTTACGGGTTCCGGTAAGACCTTCACCATGGCCAATGTGATTGCCCAGTCTCAGCGCCCAGCCATTGTACTTGCCCATAATAAAACCTTAGCGGCTCAGCTTTACGGTGAGTTTAAGGAATTTTTTCCAAACAACTCGGTTGAGTATTTTGTCTCTTACTACGACTACTACCAGCCAGAGGCCTATGTGCCCTCCAGTGATACTTTTATAGAGAAAGATGCATCAGTAAATGAACATATTGAGCAGATGCGTCTGTCGGCAACGAAGGCGTTAATGGAGCGACGCGACACCATTATTGTGGCTACGGTTTCGGCCATATATGGTTTGGGGGACCCTGAATCCTATTTAAAGATGGTGCTTCACCTTGATAAGGGCGATGTGATTGATCAGCGTGGCATTCTGCGCCGTCTAGCGGAATTGCAATATACACGCAATGATGTGGATTTTTATAGGGCTACTTACCGTGTGCGTGGTGATGTGATCGATATTTTCCCTGCTGAATCTGAAAAAGAAGCTGTTCGCGTTGAACTGTTTGATGATGAAATTGAACAAATTAGTGTGTTTGACCCGTTAACAGGTGAGATTTTACGCAAGCTGCCTCGTGTGACTATTTTTCCTAAAAGCCACTATGTGACACCAAGAGAAACCTTGGTGGATATGATTGACGATGTAAAAGACGAGCTCAAGCAGCGCCTAGAGCAGTTACGTGAAAATAATAAGCTGGTGGAAGCTCAGCGCCTTGAACAGCGAACCGTCTACGATCTCGAGATGATCCAGCAGCTTGGTTATTGTAATGGCATTGAAAACTACTCTCGTTATTTGTCTGGGCGCGATTCAGGCCTGCCGCCACCAACTTTGTTTGATTATCTGCCTGACGATGCCTTGATGTTCATCGATGAAAGTCATGTGACCATCCCGCAGTTTGGCGCCATGTATAAAGGGGATCGCTCCCGTAAGGAAACCTTGGTGGAATTTGGTTTTCGTTTGCCGTCTGCATTGGATAACCGCCCTATGAAATTTGAAGAATGGGAGGCTATTTCACCGCAAACCATTTTTGTTTCGGCGACCCCAGGTAAATATGAAGCAGCACACCAAGATGCGGTGATTGAGCAGTTAGTTCGCCCGACAGGCTTGGTTGACCCCGTCATTGAAATTCGACCTGCCACCACGCAGGTGGATGATGTGCTGGGTGAAATCCGCACGCGCACAGCGTTAGGTGAGCGCATCTTAATAACCGTGCTTACTAAGCGAATGGCTGAGGATTTGACTGACTTTTTAGCTGAGCATGATGTGCGTGTGCGTTATCTTCATAGTGATATTGATACTGTTGAGCGCATTGAGATTATCCGTGATTTGCGTCTTGGTGAATTTGATGTGTTAGTGGGTATTAACTTATTGCGAGAAGGCCTGGATATTCCTGAGGTGGCTTTGGTTGCCATATTTGATGCAGATAAGGAAGGTTTTTTACGCTCAGATAAGTCCTTGATTCAAACCATCGGTCGTGCGGCCCGTAATGAGCAAGGAAAGGCTATTTTATACGCCGAGAAAATCACCGACTCCATGAGGCGGGCCATGGATGAAACCGACCGTCGCCGTGACACTCAAATAGCATTTAATCTTGAGCATGGCATCACGCCGATGTCCGTTCGCAAGAGTGTCGAGGATATTCTTGAGGGTGCGGTCACGCCGGGTAAAAAAGTCGGTAGTAAAAAACGCAGTAAGGCTTCTGCTGAATCGGTGGATGATGCCATTCAATTTATGACCGTCGGCGAAATTGATAGGCGTATTACCAAGGTGGAAGACGCCATGCTGGCATCTGCTCGTGAGCTTAAATTTGAAGAGGCGGCGCGATATCGCGATGAGCTTGAGCGCTTGAAGATGCAGTTGATAAAAAATAGCTAGATATAAAAAAGCCCAGCCTGTTTCCAAGCTGGGCTTTTGAATTCTGGTAGTCGCGACTAGATTCGAACTAGCGACCCCCACCATGTCAAGGTGGTGCTCTAACCAACTGAGCTACGCGACTAAAATGCTACCGCTTGTAACTTAAATTGCGATGCGCGCTGAATTTTACGTATTTTTTCCTCCTTTGCAAGCTAAGTGTTTCTTGTTACTGGTTTTTTTGTCCTTGCAGGGCCTTCAAATATTCCCCTAAAAGCTTAAGTCTGCTTTAATATGCGCCTTTAAAATTATCTATACGCTCGGATGTTTTCGCTGGGCGATGTAGTGGGCGGTACTTGGTAGGTACAATAGCCGCTGCATAAGCAAGCGAAGTTGGCATCTTACTGAATTATGTCGAGCTAAAACCATGTGTGGCTTTGTAGGTCACACCACTGAAAATAGGAATACCATGCCTGTAATTACTCTCCCTGATGGCTCCAAACGTGAATTTGATGCCGCTGTATCGGTTATGGATGTAGCCGCTGATATTGGTTCTGGTTTAGCGAAAGCCACCATTGCCGGTGCAGTGAATGGCCAGTTAGTCGATGCGTGTGACATGATCGAGCAAGATTCAGATTTACGAATCATTACTGCTAAAGACAGCGAAGGCCTTGAGATTTTGCGTCACTCATGTGCGCACCTTTTAGGACATGCCATTAAGCAGCTTTGGCCTGATGTAAAAATGGCCATTGGTCCAACCATCGATAATGGCTTCTACTACGACATCGATGCTGACTTTGCTATTAATGAAGATGAGTTGAAACAGCTTGAGAAACGCATGATGCAATTGGCTAAAACCAATTATCAGGTGGTAAAAAAAGTTGGTAGTTGGCAAACCGCACGCGATACCTTTGAAGAG